>RPQH01000094.1 GCA_003820375.1 Ignavibacteriota bacterium | reverse complement strand
ATTCTAACCTGAAAAAAAATAAATCCATTAGTGTATAATATAAACATACTTTTATATTTCATTTAAACAATAAAAATTATTTTGTTATGGATATTTTTTACATTTCTTAACTTAATGCCATTGCCCCCCGACCCCCTCTCCTATGATACATGAAAGGAGAGGGGGTCGGGGGGTGAGGACAGGAGCTGAAATTAAATACAAATACTAAAATCTTACCTTATGATTACACTCTTACGTAAGGTGAATTATCAAGTATAGTTACATGAGTAATGGACAGAGGATTCAAAAATATGTGGCAAGTATCTCATCACAAACGGCATAGCCCTTTGATGTGAGGTAGAAGGTATCAGCTTTAAGTTCTGCAAGATTATTTTTAATGAGCAGTTCAGCAGCGCTTTTGTATTTACTGAAGAAGTCGATTTTATATCTTTCTCTTAATATGTTAATGTCTATTCCCGTGCTTCGTAATCCGAGCATTATATATTCATCAATTGATTTATCGTAATCTATATATTCTATAAAATCATAAGCCATGGTACCGGATTTTATTCTTTTTATATATTCATTCACATCACGAACATTGACCCACCTGTAATCATTAATATAAGAAGCAGCGGATGGTCCAAAGGAAATGTATTCTTTATGCATCCAGTATTTTAAATTATGCCTGCATTCGTAACCCGGTTTTGCATAATTAGATATTTCGTAATGATTGAACCCATATTCTTCAAAGAAAGCCATCGTGAAATCATACATCTTTCTTTCTTTCTCCTCATCTGCCGGTCTCACTTTTCCAAGTTTGTAAAGCTTGATTAGGGGAGTGCCCTCTTCGAATATCAGTGAATATGCCGAAACATGCTGTGTGTTAAGCTTTACTGCAGTTTCAAGATTCTTTTCCCAGCCTTTTAAAGACTGTCCCGGCAAAGCAAATATAAGGTCAAGGTTAATATTATTGAAACCTGCATCCTGCGCCTCTTTTATAGAATCTATAGCTTGCCTTCCGGAATGTATCCTTGTCAGAAATTTCAGGTCTGCATTGTTAAAAGATTGAACTCCAAAGCTGATGCGGTTTATCGGAAGCTCTTTGAAGCTTTCCAGCTTTTTCCTGTTCATTGTACCGGGATTTGCTTCAATTGAAATCTCGGAATCAGAGGAAATATTCAGGTTAGAATAAAGTACATTGAATAATTTATTCAGATCAGAAGGTAGAAGAAGTGAAGGTGTACCGCCGCCGAAAAATATTGTATCAAATTTCTTATCTTTAAGTTCAATTGCCTTACTTTCAATTTCTTTTATAAGGCAATCAATCATATCAACCTTTGTCGAGTGGTTTGTAATAGAATAAAAATCGCAGTAAATGCATTTAGTGTTACAATAAGGAATATGTAAATAAATACCTGCCATTTTTTATTTAATTAATTTTCCCACTCTATTCCACCTGATTGAACCCAGTAAATCCGAGAATCTGGAGAAAGGTATATTTGCATCCCATGACCAGTATATAATCAAGCCTTTCCCGACAATATTTTCCCGCGGTATAAAACCCCAGAACCTGCCGTCAAGACTGTTGTCACGGTTATCACCCATACCAAAATAATAGTTCTGCTCAACTGTATAATAACTGTTTGAAATTCCATCTATCATTACCTGGCCGTTTTTCATTTCAATTTTATGCCCCTCACGCTTAATAAATGTATCCCACCAGAAGTAATTTTCTTTTGTAATTGTAATGATATCTCCTTTGGAAGGAATTTTAAGCGGTCCGTAATTATCCCTGTTCCATCCTGAACCCTTCGGGAAAATTTGCGGGTCAACATTGTTTTTGTTTTCAATGTTAAATTCAACGGATTTAATGTAGTCTAAGCTTTTAAACTCTTCAATTTTATTTTTGGGAATAGGAATAACGAATAACACACCTGAATTATTTTTTATTGTATGTATAGTATTAGCATCTGTAATTTCAAATCTGTCTAAAAATGCAGGAGAATTAAGTTCCTGGGAAAATTTCAGTGGTGTTATTTTTGATGAATCAATTTTTACATTGTACTGGTATTGAATAGCCGGAGGCTCGAAAAATCTTTCTCCGTTTACAAACAAAATCTTATCTTTGATTTCTATTACATCACCCGGCTCTCCTACAATTCTTTTAAGATACTGTACTTTGGTAGATGCTACCACTTCATCCCTGAAACCGGGGAAATCAAAATTAACAACATCGCCGCGTTTCGGTTCTCTGACTGCAGGAAGCTTCAAATAAGGAAGCCTTATTTCTGTAAAAGGGATATTCCTAGGAGTAGAGCCGCCGTAAATGAACTGGTTAAAGAACATTCTATCACCAATGAGAATAGTATTTTCCATTGAACCTGTAGGTGTTCCATAACCCTGGATGAAGAATGATTGTATTAACAGAACCAATAAAAGATTTCCGATCAATCCTTTTAAATTATTCCATCCTTTGTTTTCCTGTTTTTGCTGCTGTTGTTGTCTTTTTTTACTGCTGTATTTTGATTCTAATGGCTTTGTTTGCATAAAGCTAAATAATTTCTTTTATATTATATGTTTAACGTATTATTTTTGCAATTCTATCCCATCTTACGGAGCCAATTAATTCACTAAATCGCCCGAAGGGGATATTGGGGTCCCATGACCAATAAATTAAAAGTGCTTCACCAACAATATTATCCTCGGGCATAAATCCCCAGAATCTGCTGTCTAAGCTGTTATTGCGGTTATCACCCATCATAAAATAATAATCTTTTTCTACTTTATATTCTGTTACAGGTTTATCATCAATATTAATAATGCTGTCATTAATTATCTTCGGCTGATGTCCTTCTTTAGTAATAAACATTTTCCATGCTTCGAAATTATCGGCATTTAAAGGAATTATATCTCCTTCTTTGGGTACTCTTATCGGACCATAATTATCTTCATTCCAGCCGCTGCCTTTGGGAAATATCCTGGGGTCCGTTAAATTACTTCGCTGCTCGGCAGGGCTAAACTTTGTATGCCCGGGATTCGGAAATGATTTTCCATTTACAAATAACTGTTTGCCAATAACCTGTATTGTATCACCGGGCTCACCTACAAGCCGTTTAATATAATTTACCAATTCAGGAGACTGCAGTTCATCACGGTTTCCCGGAAAATCAAACACGACTACATCACCTTTATGCGGTGAGCTCAATGCAGGAAAACGGAAAAAAGGAATCCGGATACTGGTAAAAGGAATATTCCTTGGTGTTGTTGCCCCGTAAGTAAATTTATTTACAAGAAGAAAATCTCCTACAAGTAGTGTCTCTTCCATGGAACCTGTCGGTATTCTGTATGCTTCAATGAAAAAAATCTTTAATATTACGGCAATAATTGCAGCAAATACTAAAGCATCAAAATATTCTTTTGGCTTCGTTTTTTTCGTTTTCGGTGTTTCGTGTGTTATAATCGGGTCTTGTATGTTATCCAATTATATTCTTTTTATGGTTTAATTCTAAATTTAATTGTTGTTAGCAATGAGTAATAAATTGTGATAATCCATAGAGGATGATTCATTCTTTCTACCATAATGTCACCCCTTCGGGGTTCTTTTCCTTTGTTGATGATTCTATCTACCATAATATCATCCCTTCGGGATTCATTCGTTCCATTGTCAATCCTGCTACCATAATATCATCCCTTCGGGGTTTAATTCCATATCATCAATATTTCTACCATAAAGTCACCCCTTCGGGGTTCTTTTCCTTTGTTGATGATTCTATCTACCATAATATCATCCCTTCGGGATTCATTCGTTCCATTGTCAATCCTGCTACCATAATATCATCCCTTCGGGGTTCTTTTCCTTTGTTGATGATTCTATCTACCATAATATCATCCCTTCGGGATTCATTCGTTCCATTGTCAATCCTGCTACCATAATATCATCCCTACGGGATTTCTTTATATAAATTCAAACTATTCTTTTCCAAATTTATCACCAATCCCTCTTTCCCAAATTTCTATTTGGGAAAGTTTTTTCCTGCAATTAACAATTGACCAGTTATTCAAGATCAAATACTTTCCCAAATAGAAATTTGGGAAAGAGGAGAATGGGAACTCTCCGAACTCTCCGAACTCAATAAACTTTTTTCAGCTTTCTATTTGCAGAATTGCTAAGAAAGCTTCCTGCGGTATCTGCACTGAACCAACCTGTTTCATTCTTTTCTTGCCTTCTTTTTGCTTTTCAAGCAGTTTCCTTTTTCTTGATATATCACCGCCGTAACACTTTGCAATAACATTTTTCCTTAAGGGCTTTACAGTTTCACGGGCAATTACTTTTGCTCCTATTGCCGCTTGTATTACTACCTCAAACATCTGTTTAGGAATCAATTGTCTCAGCTTAGTGCATAATTTCCTGCCCCATTCATATGACTTTGACTTGTGTATTATAGATGACAAAGCATCTACCGGGTCGCCGTTGAGTAAAATATCAAGCTTTACAAGTTCCGATTTCCTGTAGTCAAGAAATTCATAATCGAGCGAAGCATAGCCCTTGGTTAATGATTTCATTTTATCATGGAAATCAAAAATGATTTCAGAAAGCGGAAACTCAAATTGCAGGTCAACTTTTTTCGCGTCTAAGTAGCTGGTAGATACAAACACACCTCTTCTGTCATTAGCAAGCTTCATTATATTCCCCATGAACTCAGAAGGGGAGAGTATCTGTGCCCTGATGAAAGGCTCTTCGATATAATCGATTTCTCCAATTGGCGGCATTTGCGATGGATTATCTACAAGTGATACTTCACCGCTTGTTGTATGAACTTTATACTCTACGTTCGGAACTGTTGTTACGATGTTCTGGTCATATTCCCGTTCAAGGCGTTCCTGAGTGATTTCCATATGCAGTAAGCCAAGAAATCCGCACCTGAATCCGAATCCCAATGCGCTTGATGTCTCGGGTTCATAGATAAGTGAAGCATCATTTGTTTTAAGCTTTGTCAATGCTTCTCTGAGGTTTTCGAAATCCTCACTTTGCGACGGGTATATTCCGGAAAATACCATCGGCTTAACTTTTTTATATCCTTTTAAAGGCTCTGACGCAGGATTTGCAGTGTTTATTATTGTATCACCAACTAACAGGTCACTTACTGTTTTTATGCCTGTTATCATATATCCCACATCACCTGAAATCAGCTCATCTTTTTTAATACGGGTCATTTTCAAAGTACCGACTTCTTCTGCTTCTACATTAATTCCCGTTTGGAAGAACTGCACTTTATCACCGGCTTTTAGCTTTCCGTCAAATATTCTGAGATAAACTATAATGCCTCTATATATATCAAAAGTGGAATCAAATACTAATGCTCTTAATGGAACATCTTCAACAACTTGCGGCGGGGGAATATGATTTACTATTGCTTCAAGTATCTGGTCTGTCCCTATATCCTGTTTTGCACTTGCAAGAATTATGTCTTCATCTTTACAGCCGATAAGCTCGATTATCTGCTTTTTAACACTTTCAATATCTGCACTCGGCAGATCAATTTTATTGATTACTGGAATAATTGTCAGGTTAGCATCTATTGCAAGATATAAATTACTTACTGTCTGTGCTTCAATTCCCTGTGATGAATCAACAACAAGCAGTGCGCCTTCACAAGCAGCAAGTGAACGTGAGACTTCATAAGAAAAATCAACGTGTCCCGGAGTGTCGATAAGGTTCAGAGTGTAATTGTTGTTATCTTTTGCTTTATATTTTAACTGGATAGCATGCAGCTTAATAGTTATACCGCGTTCCTGCTCAAGGTCCATGTCATCCAGAACCTGCTTTATCATTTCCCTTTTCGGGATTGTTTCGGTTTTTTCTAATAGTCTATCGGCAAGAGTTGACTTACCGTGGTCAATATGCGCTATTATGCAAAAATTTCTAATGTTTAAATCCATAAGCTACAAATATGCTGACATAAAAATAAAATAAGTAGTGAAAAACAAATGTGCATTTTCCACTACTTATTACAAAATCAGTTTATAAACCGGTTTCCAGGCAAAGAATAAAAAATTACGCTTAACCTCAACAGATTTAATAACCCCTGCACAATAATAACTAAGGAGGGGCTGAAATTAAAAGTTCCTATATCTAAATCAATAATTTACGGAGCAGGTGTAGGTTTCTCTGTTTTTCTGCCCTGTCTTATTGATTGAATTTCATTTCTTGCTTCCTGAGCTTTTTTTCTCAGTTCATTCAAGGACTTTCTTAATCTTGTACCTGCTGAATTCTGGCCTTTGTTATAAAATTTTTCGCAATCCTTAGCCATAGCTTCGAGCATGTTTTTTAATTCATTGATTTTTTCCATTAAATTGTCTCCCTTTAATTGTTTATAAAAATAAATTAATTATTTTACAAGAAATGTTGTGCTAGTACTGTTAATATATGGTATATCGAGTATTGTCTTAATTCCCCACAATGTAAATGCAATGCCCAATATCAAAATTACACTAAAAACAGTAATGGATTGCCATGGTTTCATTTTATAGTCTCTAAATATTCCCCAAACACCATTTAAGCCGTGGTACATTCCCAGTACAATAAAAGTTAAGTCTAACACTCTATACCAATTACTTTGCATTCTTGCTAAAACAGCATCATATGTATGGCCGTTTTCAGGCATGTAATGCATTAAAATATAATGACCTATCATTACAACTACAAGAACTATTCCTGTAATTCTTTGAATTATCCAGCTTGTAGAACCTGTGGTTCTAGATTTATTGTATTTAAACATTTTTTATAATGAGGCAAACATTTTGGTTATTTCATGTGAAAACATTACATAACCCATTGCTAAAAATAAAATTATACCTATGATTACAGAATAAACATATAATTGCTTGTGATATTTTGCACCGTCAGCCCAATCAACTAAAACAATTCTTACTCCATTTAACGAGTGGAAAAGCACAAATGCAAACAATAGCCATTCTAAAAACATGAATAAAGGAGATGAAAAGCTTGCCATTTTGGAGTCGAATGCTGTTTTGCCTTGTGAGAGAGGACTGACTGAATAAATGTGTAAGAATAGATAACCTATTAATGCTATACCTGATATCCTGTGATAAATCCAAGCCCAGCTGCCTGATTCTTTTTTGTAATCTAAGTTTTCTTTGATCCAGTTCTTCTGGTCAAACATCTTGATTTCTGTCATATATCTTTTTGTGTATGTTCAAAACTAGTTAAATTTAATAATAAATGCAATATCTTGAAAAAAATTATTGAAATTTTGCAAAATTTAAAAGAACGGTAAAAATTGCTTAAAAACTAAAAAATTCCGTATATTAAAATACTTGGTATTGTATTTTACAAATTTAGCTATTTAAGAATTTTTATTTCATATAATCCGGTATAAATCAATAAAACCGCAAAAACCGTCTTATTGAAAACACACTGCCGAATGTCCCCAGAAGTGTACCGAAAACTACCATCAGTATTAAGAATGTTGTATCAATAATGGAGAAGTTGAAATCGTTGTTTGTATATGCAGTGTAAAAATAATTTAAAAATAACTGCAAAATTATAACAGCTAAAATGCTCCCTGCAAAACCCTGGAAAAATCCCTCCAGTATAAACGGTGTGCGGATTGTTTCTTTGCTTGCACCAATTAATTTCATCAATTCTATGGTGTTCTTCTTTGCACTTATCATCAGCTTTATTGTATTGCTGACAAGGAAAATAGATGCAAATGTTATTATAAGCAATAAGCTGAGATTCAGGAAAACCAGAGAATTGGAATTCCTTTCGAGTATCTCCAGGTTCTTTTGGGCATAAGAAATATCGTTTATATCTTTGTATTTCAGAAGCTCACCTTTTACTTTTTCAATCCTGTCAATTGTTTTATACTCGTCATAAAGTGAAATTTTGAATGAAGGGGGCAGGGGATTATAATCAAACACTTCAAGAATATCCTCGCCGAAGTCCTCTGCAAATATTTTTGCCGCTTCATTTTTGGATATATATTTTACCGTTTTAACACCGCCGATTGTTTTTATCGAATTAATTAGAGAAGAAGCTTTTGTCTCATCGAAGTTATCAATAAGATATGCATCAATTTCAACTTTATCCCTTATCAGCTTCATCAGCTTTATGGAGTTGATCGAGATAGTAACATAAATACCAAGCAGCAGCACTGCTATCATAATAACAACAGTAGAGCTAAACACAGACGATTTAGCTGATTTAATGTAACGCCAAAGTTCTTTAAAATAATATGAAGGACTCATTTAATCTCAAATTTCGAATTTCGAATTGCCAATTGCGAATTTATTTAATTAATTTTCTTTTTTTAATATCTCGAAGTTCAATTCGTTACCATACATCCATAACATTTCATCTATTAAATAAAAAAAAGCAGGATTTTCATATTTAATTTTATATTTCCCCGGATTTAAATACTTTTTAATCTTTAAGTTTTCATACCAATAATTTTCTTCTAGCGTAAAATCATTATTTAATTCCAAATTGATTATTTTTTTCTGGTTAATCTGGACTGAATCAACAGGAAAAACTATTCTTCCCCCCCTTTCAGTATTTTTCACTGAATCATAAATAGATAGGGTTAGTAAATAGTCTTTTGGTCTATAGATATTATTTTGTTCATCAATTAAAACAATAAATCGGCTAAAATCGACATGACTAAAATAAACAATAGATTTGACGTGCTTCATTTCAAATTCAATTTTTAATAAGATGTCTTCATTTGGAAAATATACATTTTTATCTAAAGATAGCTTAATTCCAATCGAATCATGTATATTCGCAGCAGAATATTTTTGAAAACAGCAACATATGCAAAAAAAGATTGCGGCCCTCAGTAACAATATTTCGAATTTTCTAATTTCCAATTTTCAAATTTTATATCATTTTATTTATGTAATTTTCTCATACAAAACTTTACCTGATTTCATTACATTGTAAATAAAAGAAAATTTTAAATCTTTGTCTTCTTCTATTTCTTTATTAGTATAAACTACAATATCCATCGGAACCATAGTACCATATAAATACTTTCTGACCTCACTGCCTCTTCTGTGCCTTGGTAAAGGAGAATCTTTTATTATCAGCAAATCAATATCGCTATTGATATGAATACTACCGGTAGCATATGAGCCGAATAATATTATCTTATCCGGTCCATAATTATCAACTATTTTATTAATAATTTCCTGTATTTTGCTATTATAGTTATCCATAATAAATCATCCAATTTTCAACCTGTAACCTGTAACCTGTAACTTTTCAACCTTCCAACTTTTCAACCTTCTAACTTTCCAACTTCCCACCCAAGCTTATCAATATGTTTCATTATTATCCATCCGGCAATTAATCCTATTACTAAATAAATAAAACCAATTAAATAATCACCCAGAATAATTTTACCTATTCCAAAAAGGAACATATAAACCAGAATTATACCGCATACCCAGTCAGCAAACAAATAAGCGTAACCTCTGTCAGGTGCAACATCCGGATTTGCATCTGATACGGTCTTCCACCCTGGACCTCCGGGATGAACCCTTCTGTAAAATGTATTTAACTTTTCATTGTTAACCGGTTTGGTTAAATACATTGTTACTATCCATGCAATGGTTGTAATTGGTACAATTATATATAAAGTGTTGGGAAATTTTACATCAAAGTTACCGAAGTGTAATATTCCATATACAATAAACGGAGTAACAGTAGCAACTATCTCACTGATAGCGTTAATCCGCCACCAGAACCACCTCAGAATCAAAATTAACCCAAGACCTGCACCGCACTCAATAACGAATGCCCAAACACCGGAAATGGTCGTCATGAACAATGTTACAAATACAGAAACTATCATGAAAACAATAGTCATTACTCTTGAAATGCTGACATAATGCTTTTCATCTTTTCCTTTTACAAGGAATCGTTTATAAAAATCATTTATGAAGTAAGAAGTACCCCAGTTAAGATGAGTTGCAATAGTTGACATATAAGCCGCGAAGAACGCAGCAAGCAGTAAACCTTTTAGTCCTGCAGGGAGGAAGTCATTCATAGCTTTTACATAGCCGAGTCCTTTATCGGCAAACGGAAGGTCAGGATAAAGAACCAGAGCACAAAGACCGACAATAATCCACGGCCATGGACGTATGCAATAGTGGGCTATTTGAAAGAATAACGTTGCAAGTAGTGAGTTTTTCTCGTCTTTGGCGGACATCATTCTTTGCGCGATGTAACCACCGCCACCCGGTTCTGCGCCTGGATACCAGCTAGCCCACCATTGAATTCCTATAAAAGCCAGGAACGTGGAAACAGTCATCATTAATATACCGCCTGCTCCGATGGCTCCTGTCTGCTCGCCTCCAATTTGCGGCGTAAATTTTAACGCCCAGTCCGGGAGTTTAGTTTCAAGCCCTGCAATTCCTCCGATTTGAGGTGAGTTTACGACTATTACTGCTAATATTATACAACCTGTCATTGCAAGTACAAACTGGAAAGCATCTGTCACAGCAACTCCCCATAATCCTGATATTGCAGAATATACAGCCGTTACAAACATCGAAAGGAAAATAAAATAAATTACATTACCGGGATTAACATATTCAGGAAACATACCTATTAAAATCTTACCCATAGCAAGATTTACCCAGCCCATAATAATACAGTTCATGAACAGTCCAAGGTATATAGCTTTAAATCCGCGTAATACCGAAGCAGACTTGCCCGAATATCTAAGTTCAATAAACTCAACATCAGTTAAGATACGTGCACGCCTCCATAGCTTTGCAAAGAAAAAGACCGTTAGCATTCCTCCGATGAGCATATTCCACCAGAGCCAGTTGCCGGCAATTCCATTTTGCCCTACAAGCTCAGTAACTGCAAGTGGTGTATCTGCCGCAAATGTTGTGGCAACCATAGAAAGTCCTGCAAGCCACCAGGGGAGTTTTCTGCCTGAAAGAAAAAAATCTTCGGTATTCCCGCTAGCACGTTTATAAAAGTATAAACCTATTCCTAAGCTGAGAATAAAATAAAGGAGGATGATAACCCAGTCTATTAATTGCATAGTCGAAATGTTAAGTTATAGAACAAAAATAACAGAAACTCGATTCAATTGCAATTTACGAGGGATTTCCAAAAAAGCACATTATTTCTTTCAAACGTGTTTTTGTATTACATCTATTATTTATCCCTGCATAATTTGATTATAACCCGCATTGAAAAATAATTAGTAGAATCTATACTGAAGGGATTGTTCTCTGTCCATTTTCCAAAATCATGAAATTTCTGTTCATTTTTTTCAAACCAGGTATTAAATTCTTCTTTATCACCTTCACTAAAAAGCCAGTAGTTATATGCTTCAAAATGTCCGTTCTCAATAAGTTTGTTATGCCGGTTGACTATTTCAAGTGGAAATTTTTCTGAATATTTATCAGACCATACTTTTGCAAATTCTTTTCTTAATTCTATCAGTGACTTTATTGAAAATGTTTTATTCATTGCTATAGAACATAATCCTTGTGTCAACTCATAGTTTAATGTAAAAGGCAATGTTTCCTGGCTTATTTGCTTAGACATTTTGATATTTACTTTGTCACCTTCGAAGCTTATTGCTCTTTTGTATGTATCATATAATATTTTACTTATATCCAGGGACCTTTTTGTGCCCGGTTCTATATTTAAGAATATCTCGCCATATATAATTGACCATATAGGTTCAGAAGATTCGGAAAAAACTTTAGTAAGAAAATAATAACTTGATGCATATCCGGGTTCAAGATCAACTGCTGTTTCCCAATTTAAAATTGCATTATTAATTTTGTCTAAACTATAATATGTAATAGCTTTTTCAAAATATAATCTGGCAGAATTGGGAAATCTTTTCAAACCATCATCATATGTTTTTAGTGCTTTTTCATAGTTTCCCTTGAAGTCATATGCATTACCTAATAGCTGGTATGCCATAAAATTGCTATCTTTATGCTTTATCAGCTTTTTGCAAATCTTTATTGATATATCGTAATTTTTAAGCATGTAATTGGCAGAAGCCAATTCATACATGAAAATTGCATTATCCGGTTCGCTATCTAAACATTCTTCAAGTAATTCAACGGCTTTTTCCATTGAACCGTGATCGTATTCGTAAATTGCTTTATAAAAAATATCATTTAACTTCTTATCATTATTTTGAGATTGCGCATGTATGGGTTGAACAAAAATAACAGCAGTAATAATCAGGAAAAAAATAAAGTAAGTTTTCATGGGGACAATACATTTATTTTTAAATGAAGGTTAATTAAATTGTTGTAAATTAATATATAAAGTTTGTAAAAAACATATAATTAGAGAAGAATGAAAAATAAATTCTACGTATTAGCATCATTTTTAATAGTTTTTTCATCATGTGTATCAAATGATTTTAAAGTAATGCAGCCATCAGGCAATAACCCCGGTGTTGTAATGGAATCCAAAATGAGAAGGGGATTGTTCGGTGCTTCGGGAGGATTTGAGCTGAAATTTATTAACTTATCACAAAATGATATGAAAAATTGCCAGCTTAAGTTTAATGACAAATATCAATATACATTAATGGGACTTCACAGCAGGGATAAAGGAGTCATTAAAAAAGATACATTTGCTAAAGGGGATACTTTGATTATTCCTTTTACCGAAGAAGTAGATAATTTTATTTTCTTTAATGTACCAAAAGATGGTTTTAAAACAGAAAAAGTAAGATTAACATGCAGTGAGTGTGATGTGGAATGGAAGATAGAGTGATGCTTAATAAAAAAAAATAGCGGGCTCAAGCAAAACTTGAACCCGCTGTTTTTTTAGTAAAAATTCTTTACTTACAATAGTGCCATATGTCACTATTTAATCAGAACCATCTTCTTCGTCTGCGAGAACTTATCAGTCAGCAATGTATAGAAATAAACACCGCTTGATAAATTTGATGCATCAACTTCTGCATTGTAGCTTCCTGCATTTAAAAATCCATCAACCATCGTCATTACTTCCTTGCCGGATATATTATATATCTTAAGACTTACTTTCCCGTTTTCAGGAATTGTGAATTTGATATTTGTAACAGGATTAAATGGATTCGGATAATTCTGCGATAATGTATAATCTGCCGGAACCTCATTCGTGTTTGAAACTCCAAGCGGGCTTGTAACAGATTGTTTAGTAGCCTGTTCAATTGATGCTGTATTTAACGGTGCTGCATCCTTATAAATAAATATATTTAAATTGCAGTTTGCAGCAACCCAGCCTGCTGAATCTGTTGTTGTAATAGTCTTTGTGATAGTCTGGTTCTGGTTCCAGGCTCCTGAATTTACATTTTCACCTAATGAGCCGTTTATCATATTTCTTACAACCCAGTAATGTACAAAATTAGGATGATAACCGGGAGAACCGCATGATGAGTAAAAATTCTGCTGATATACGATATTATCTTCAGTTATTACAAAGTTAATCTTATATTGTCCAGTGAGATTTTGTAATGCGGTAGCTTCTACTGTTGCTGTCAACACTCTTGTTGCAGCATTATAATTTTTATCCGTTAATACAAGGTTAATAACTGAGTTGGGAACACGGGTGTACCTTGCAGAAATAGTATCAGGCCAGTTATAATCATAGTCCATTGGCGGTCCCATAGCTCTATCGAATAATGCAAGGGGGTATGCATTTATTCCTAATTGATTTATAATAGTATTACCATTAAAATATTGAAAAGGATCGGTACTGTTTCCGTGATAAGCCAGTACTATTGTTTGCGGATGAACAGGCAATATTAATTTTTCTATAATGGAATCACCGCAAGGGCAATAGCCGCACCAGGTTCCCGTGCTGTACTCAAGTAAAACTCTCCGCGGCCCGGAAAAAGCTGAATTGCTGATTAATGCCGCTATTAAAACAAACAGCACCGCGGCTAATATTTTTGTTTTCATGATATTAAAAATTTATTTATTAAATATTATGTTATATCAAATCAATATTCAACGTATAATTTAAACCTCACATTTTGTTTAATAAATTCCATATTCTCAACACACTCAACACACTCAACACACTCAACGCACTCAACGCACTCAACACACTCAACACACTCAACACACTCTATACACTCAACACACTCTATGCACTCTATACACTCCACACACTCCACACACTCTATACACTCTATACACTCTATACACTCATTACGGTCCTTTATAATCCTTCATAAATGCATCCCATTTTCGGGAAGCAAAATCCCTGAATATTTCAGGAGATGAATCAAAAGCAGGATCAAATTTCTTCTCGCCTCCGTATTTTTCACCTCCGCCCGGATAAACAACTGTATTTCCTCTTATTACAAGCTTCTTTGCATTGCTGTGCATCATTAACTTAATATCAAGGGGAGAGACATCACATCTGTCTTCAAGCTTATAAATAAAAGCATTTTCTGCAATACCGTCTTTATCCAAATCAAGCACTTCCAGTGAACCCGGAATATAATCAACTCCAACATCGCAGTAGCTTCTTACAAAGTCATTGATATTCCACAGTTTTGTAAAAGAAGTATCACTAATTGTATATGCATAAGCATAAATATATTCTTCTCTTTCTTCCTCACTATAGTGTTTTGTTTTTGTTTCCGTAATGAATAGTAAATTATCACCGTTAGCATCTGTCCATTTAGCTCCATCGATAATTTCACCTTGATATTTTATATCTTCAGGAACATCACTTTTATTGAATTTAAATATAGTTATTTCTTTAATTGTTTCCGCAGGTTTATTTGAAGGCTTAGTCTCGTTTTCGGAGGTAACATTTGATTTATTTACTTCTTTTTTTGTACAAGAAGTAAAAACCACTGCAAACAAGACAAATAAAATAATATATTTCATATGGTAAGGTTTTACCAAAGATAGCTCTTTAATGTGAATTTAAAAATTCATATGGAATTATCGGATTTGTCAGATATAGAGGCTTGAACCACAGTTTAACTGTATAAAATTGAATAATATAATTAAATCTCCGATATTAATATAATTTTATTTTCACTCCAAATTATTATACATCTAACACTTAATCATTCACCTTACGCAAATCATAAATCAATTTGTTACGAAAAAAATATACGGGTAATTTCAGTTCATGTCCTCACCCTGATAGATTTCGGATTTCGGATTGCCAATTGCGGATTGAAAAGCTTATACCGGCTCATCAGATTTAATGGCTTCAACACAAAGTGCACAAAGAAAACAAAGTGCACAAAGAAAACAAAGTTCACAAAGTCCTGCTTTTTATATTTTTATTGTATTTCTTTGTGTTTTTTGTATCCTTTGTGAACTTTGTGTTAAGGCTATAAGCCATGCAAACTTGGATAATCTGTTTAATCTGTGATTTTATAGTGAAAATATTTTAACTTTTCGTTCTCATCTTAGTATTTTATAGTGCAAGTTTTTCAATCCGCAATTGGCAATCCGAAATCCGACATCTATCAGGGGGGTGAAAACATGAACTGAAATTAAATACAAAAACAAAATCTTACCTTATGATTACTCTTTTGCGTAAGGTGACCTAATTAATCACTTTTCAATCATAATTCGTCATTTTTTATTTGTAATTATTTTGCAGCTCTGATTCTGCTTTTGCATTTAATTATAATGAAAAAGGTTATATTTTTGTCAAATATGGAACAGAAGGATTTATTTGAAGACGACAAGTTTACAGGATTAGAAAATACAGATAATACGGTTATAATAGAACCACCTTCCCGATTAAGAAGAACTTTTACGGCATTAAGATACCGTAATTACCGGCTTTGGTTTTGGGGACAAATGACTTCTCTTCTGGGCACATGGATGCAAATCACTGCACAGGGCTTTCTAATTTATGAATTAACACATTCACCTGTTTTCCTTGGATATGTTGGATTTGCAGCAGGAATACCTTCATGGCTTTTTATGCTTTATGGCGGTGTAATTGCCGATAGATTCCCCAAAAGAGATATTCTGCTTATAACACAAGTTGTAATGATGGTATTGGCTGCAATATTGGCTGTATTCACATTTCTTAATATTATTCAGCCCTGGGAAATTGTTGTTCTGGCTTTTCTTCTGGGAATCACCAATGCATTCGATGCGCCATCGAGACAGGCATTTGTGAATGAGCTGGTTGACCGTGAAGACCTTACAAACGCAATTGCACTTAACTCGACCATGTTCAATACTGCAACAGCGACAGGCCCCGCAATAGCCGGTATCACTTATGCATTGTTCGGTCCTGCATGGTGTTTTACAATTAACGCGGTTTCGTTCATCGGCATCATTATTGCTCTGAGAAAAATGAAGATGAAAGAATTTGTTCCGAGAAAAAGGAACCGTTCAACTTTTGAAGAATTAAAAGAAGGTGTACATTACGTTTTTACACATCCGGTAATAAGGACTATTGTTATTTTGGTCGGAATAATAAGTGTTTTCGGTCTTTCATTTGCTACATTACTCCCTGCGTGGGCTGTTAAAATATTAGGCGGTGATGCAACTACAAACGGATTTTTACAATCGGCAAGGGGTGTTGGAGCTTTATCAAGTGCTTTATTTATTGCATCACTTGGCAGATTTAAATTCAAAGGAAAATTACTTACCATAGGCTCATTTGGTTTCCCTGCTTTATTGGTTGTTTTTTCATTTATTCATTGGCTTCCTTTTTCACTTTTAGCACTGATTGGACTTGGTGCTTCACTTATATTAGTCTTTAATATTGCAAATGCACTGATTCAAACATTAGTAACAGATGATTTAAGGGGAAGAGTAATGGGTGTTTATACTTTTACATTCTTCGGATTCATGCCGATTGGTTCATTAATAATGGGTACACTGGCAGAGCATTTCGGTGAGCCGACGGCTGTAATAACAGGAGCAATTGTTACATTATCAGTGGCAATTAGCATCTTTATTTTCATGCCTTCAATCAGAAAGCTGCATTAGAGTCGAGAGTCGAGTGTCGTGAGTCGAGAGTCGAGTGTCGTGAGTCGTGAGTCGAGTGTCGAGTGTCGAGAGTCGTGAGTCGAGTGTCAGGAACCGGGAGCCGGAAAATATTAATTAAAATCAGGTAATTCTACGGTTTCGTAATTTTCACTGCTGTCCAAAATAAAAATGGAACTCGATTAAATTCCGAAAACTAATCTTTAAAGGATAAAAAATATTTACAATCTATAGTACCCCCCTCTCCTAGCGAAGCGTTCAGGAGAGGATGAAGAGATTCCATCTTTGTTCCTTAAAGGATTGAATTTTTATTTACTTATTATTCTATGAAAGAATACTCACACTTACACGGAGAATCTGAAGATGGAATCTCTCAGTGTTGGATTTCACCTTACGCAAGAGTGTAATCATAGGGTAAGATTTTAATATTTGTATTTAATTTCAGTTCCTGTCCTCACCCCCCGACCCCCTCTCCTATGATACATGAAAGGAGAGGGGGAGACATAAAAATATAGAACTTGAGTAATAATAAAATCTTAAAAGTAAAAGGAACT
>RPQH01000093.1 GCA_003820375.1 Ignavibacteriota bacterium | reverse complement strand
TCCCTCTGATGTCTTTTGTGTGTGTCTTTCAAATTGATCGTTCATTTTGCCCCTCCTTTATTATTTCTCTTACTAAATTAATTATTAATTTAGTTTTTTGAGGGGACATATGTCACTATTTAATCAATATCATTTTCTTAGTTTCTCTGAAGCTGTTATCTCCTGTTGTCATGGAATAATAATAAATTCCCGATGCGTAGTTAGATGCATTCCAATTTATCTCATATGTTCCTGCATTCATTTGCTCATTAACCAGTGTCTGAATTTCCCTGCCTGCGGCATCATATATTTTTATCAGAACATTATTTGATTTAGGAATTTCAAACCTGATTGTTGTAGAAGGATTGAACGGGTTCGGATAATTCTGCATCAGGTTATAAGCAGAAGGAATATTGTTAGGATTAGCAACAGAAACAGGGTATTCTAATATTGCAGTCCAGATACTTAATGTACCGCTGACAAGACGCATCCATATCGGGCGGACAACACCGTTATGTGCTGTAATATTTATATAGTCCCCAAAAAATATTGATGCAGAAGGTGTAAACGGAGTTTCACTAATACGGAAATCTGCAAAGGTAGTGCCGCCGTCTGTTGAGCGTGCCACAAATACATCGGTCCTTGTATCATTGTAATTTCTCCTGTCATAAAATACAACATACAAATAACCTGTGACCTGGTCAATTGTCATCCATGTAAAGAATTGTTCTTTGCCTGTGAAATCATAATTTACTTTTAACGGAGTAGTCCAGTTTAAGCCGCCGTTAGTAGATTTCACAATCATTACATCATGGTCACCGGTTGTAACTGAATCGGTATAATTGATATAAATATTTCCGCGGTACGGTCCGTTGCTTACATCACAGCATGTTATCGGAAGACCATTGGCTCTGTATATACCGGCAATGGCATAATCCCATCCGCCTCTTTGATTGCAAACATAGATATCATTGGCAAGCCATGTAACACCGCCATCGGTTGATTTATCAAAGAAAATACCGTACTGGGAATTTCTTACTTTTGGTCCTGACCATGCAACATAAATTTCTCCGTTAGGTCCTACTGCAGGAACAGCACCTTCTACAGTATTATCGCCGTCATATCCATCGCCGCCTATTTGGTTTAACTGCAGCGGGGGAGTCAGCCAGTTCAATCCGCCATTTGTAGATTTTGAGAATAAGATGTTTGAGCTGTCTGATGTATTGTATGAGTTAAACTGTGTCCACGTTGCATAAATCCAGTTACCCCTTGGGCCATGCGTGAAATCAACTGCCGCCCACTGCTTATCCTGGTCTTTGGGTAAATTTAATCCCATATAAGAACCCGGGTTTGACCATGACATACCTGCATTAGTAGATTTCTGGCAAACAATTCTATCTATCCATTGTCCTCCTGAAGTTGGATTGGAGAGGTGGAAATAGTATGCATTACCAACTGTATCCCATATTAATGTAGGGTCACCCCAGACACCATTTTGATTATCTATTAAGGTACCTGATGTCCAGTTAAATCCACTGTTTGTGGAATAATAATAAAAATCGATGTTTGCACCTGCAACAAGCTGGTTTGTATTTTTCGGATTAATAGCAATTGATACCTCTTCCGGTCCGCCTACATTGCTTATCATAACATTCTGGAAGGGCTGTGAATATAATATTGTGGTTGTAAGGGCTAAAAGGCAAAGAGAGAAAAATATTTTTTTCATAACTTTATTATGTTAAGTTACTAAAACATCATGAAAATACTTAAAATAATCAAGATAAATAGAAACACGCAGTTGCAGAGTATTATAATAGAAATGCAGTAAAGAAAAAGGTCATATTTGACTCACAACTCTATGACTCACAACTCTATGCCTCACAACTCTATGACTCACAACTCTATGACTCACAACTCTATGACTCACGACTCTATGACACTCTACTTTTTCGTTGTTGTCTTTGGTGGTGTCTTTTTGTTCATATCCATGTATAAAGTGATTCCTGCATAAAAAGATACGGATGTAAGTTTCTTTTCACTTCCAACATATGGTTTTGAAAATCCGCCTTCATACATATTGGAAAAGTATAATCCGCCTTTATCATTGAAACCAATTTCATTTTTACCAAAGTTTGCATGGTTAAAGTTATCATTGTCTTTGAACAGGAGATTATGGATTGTATAGTTAGCACCAACCACTATCCCGAAATTCTTGCTTGTCTTAATTTCAATTCCGGCATTTCCGCTTACACCCAATCTTACTGTCTCAAGCCAGTTGGTTTCATCAGGAATGGAAGAAGATTGCGCACGCAGGTTTGCAGACATTACCGTAACAACAAAGGCTGCATTTACAAAAGGTGTAAATTTATATTTTGATAATGGTGCTACTTCCAGCCCTGCACCAAAATTTGCAAAGTTCAGGTTCCAATCATATTTTGCAGGAAACAAATACCCGTTTTCATTAAGATATCCTGATGCATTATTGAAGAATGAATTAAACGAAGCAGTTAAAATTCCTCTTGTAATCCCATACTTATCAATACCGAATTTTAAAGCTCCGTTAAAAGCAAAGCCAATATCGGCTCCCATATTACTTTTCAAAAAGCTTGTATCAATGCCGGTTGTGTTATAGCCAACATACATACCTGAAAAATTTCCTTTGGTTTGGTCCATTGGCAGTGCAAGCCCGCCGCTGAGTTGTATGATTAATTTTGGTTGAGATTGAACTGAAGAAATAGAAATAAAGACCAGTAAAAAGCTTAAAGCAGCTTTGATAAATAATTTGTTCATATTTTTTTATTGTTATCTTCCGAAATAATAGGAAAACCCGCCATATATCTGGAGGAATGTAATATTTCTTGCAGGTAAGTGATAATTCCCTTCGGTATACTCACCGTCTTTTAATTTATATTCGCTTGGGCTGTCTCTTTCCCATTTTTTTCCAAGAATATTTGTCCAGCTGTATTTTACACCCGTGATAAATCCAATACTCTGGTGAATCTGGAAATCTATCCCTCCTCCAATTTGTACTCCAAATCTTAAAGAAGGTTTCATACTTAAATCAGCAGATTGGTCTAATGAATCAGCAACATAGTCATCGCTCCATACCAGGCTGCCGGTAAAATAATTAAAACATAATTCTGCTCCAACAAACGGATTCAATTTTCCTCTTTTGGGTGCAAATGCCCATTCGCCTCCAAAACCGATTGTTAGAATATTCATAGTCAATTCGGCATCTTTTGTTACCAACTCCTCTTCAACATGTTTGGATTGTGAAAAGACGGAGAAGTTTATATTTCCGGTACCTCTTAAATTACCTCCCCTTCCATAAGCTTTTTTTATAATAAATCCGAAACTGTATCCATTGTGCATTAAATAAGTATTCGAATCTGCAAGATTATCAAAATCACCTTTTAAATCTCCGATAGCAACATTATAACCGCCATTTAAATGAACTGTTGCTTTTGCCTGTGAATAAGCTTGCACCTGCATTAAACCTAATATAATCGCAATAAAAATTATGCTTTTCTTATACATTATAATTGAATTTTTAAGATTAGTTATTCAAAATTAAAAACTTTTAGCTCAATTACAATTTAAAAATGAGTGTATGAGTGGGGGAGTCTTGAGTTTGAGAGTTGGGGAGTCTGAGAGTTCGGAGAGTTTAGAGAGTTCGGAGAGTTATGAGAGTTCGGAGAGTTTAGAGAGTTCAGAGAGTTCTTTGAGTTTTGTAGAGTTTGCAGATTTTCAATTGAAAAACCTTCATGTATGAATGAAATTTTTTAATTGCCCGGTTGCTTAACTCTTATAAAATTACGGGAACATTTTTCAGGAACGGAAGTATATTTTTATAGATTTATAGAGTGATGAATATTATTGAATATAATTAACCGGAGGTTAAAAATGAGAACGAAAGTGCTGTTATTAATGGCTTTATTATTTTTGTCGTCAAGTTTATATGCACAATCCAACAGGTTTTTCCTGAATTTTGGCACAGGATTAAGTACCCCGATGTCAGAAGAAGGATTTACAAATCTTTATAACATGGGTTTTAACCTGCATGGCGGTGCAGGGCTGGTTTTCAGCTCTTCGGTTGCAGGACGGCTTTCTTTAGAGCACAACAGGTTTCCGCAAAGCTCAAATAATTTAGGACAGAGCGGTACCTTTACAATTACTTCTATAAAAGCTGATATTATGGCAGGTGAAGTTAACAATATTAAAACCGTTAATCCTTATGGCGTCGCCGGTATTGGTGCTTATATCCTTTCAGTCAGCGTTACTGAAAATAATTTTACAAGAAGTGAGTCTGAAACCAATATGGGTGTTGGACTTGGCGGCGGTATTAATTTTAAAGTATCTCCGAATATGGGTATTTATACAGAAGCCCAGTATAACATTATCTTCAATGAAGATGGTGCCGCAAAAGGATTCCTGCCAATTAAAGTTGGGATAAACTATATTCCTTAACGGCAAAAAATAATATTAAAAAAATTAAAGGGATTCTGAAAAGAATCCCTTTGTTTATTACAACAATTCTTATAAAAACAGCTTAGCTCTGTGATAGTTATTATAACTATATCTATTTCTTCGGAGCTTTGCCTAAAATATAACTAACACCAACTTTTGCACCAATTGTGCTGAAACGCTCATATGGCTGAAGCCTTTCGGTGTATTCAATTACTCCGGTTGCTTCATTAGTGTAATTTTCTGTAATCTCATATTCACTTGGTTTCCAGTTCAATGATGTACCGAACAGCTCAAAGTATGTATTAAGTTTTGTGCTGAGCTTTATTTCCATACCAAGTGCTGACTCGATACCCATAGCAATCCCGCCCCGTATAGTTCTTTTATATGCACCTGTTTTCATATTGTTAGTTTCTTCCTGTTTTATTTCAGGTAATCCTATTAATAATCCTATCCGCGTATAAGGAGTTATATTTTTCAGCGGTGCCTGAAGCTTTAATGCAGGATTAATATAAATACCGGAAGATGAAAACTTCTGTGTTCTGTCAGTCAATTCCGGTTCTAAAGTTGTTCCTGATAAATATGAACCGTTTAATTCCATGGCAATATTTTTCGTTAATACATAACCAATTCCAAAAGCCGGCTGAAATCCTGTTCCCCATGACTTTTCTATTGGTGTTTGTGTAGTATCGTAAGCATAAAATTCATTGCCGACCAAAGATGATTTTTCGTAAAATTTAAAACCGTTAATAGGCAGAATTCCATAACCCGCTCCAAGCTTTAAATAAAACTGTGCACTTGTGATTGTTGTTAAGCATAATAACAGCAGAAGTGAATATATAAATGATTTAGTTGTATTCAATTTTTTCTCCTTATTTATTTTACAAAATTAGAAATGAAAAAATTCACATGAACAACATAAAATAAAAGACAGTGAATTGATTTGGAACTTCAGTATAAAGAGGAATTTATGTAAGCTAATATATTGATAAATGTTAGTTTAATAAAGATTGAAATGACAGGACAAAAAAAAGGAGTCTTTTCAGACTCCCTTTCTTTTTTGTAACTTTTCAAAACTATTTATTTCTTTGGCATTGTACCGAACAGAATCTGTACACCAACTTTTGCACCGAATGTACCTAATGCATATGTAGGAGCAGAGAACGGGCCTGTGCCTGTTGCATATGTTCTGGTTTCAACTACAGAACCCGGATAATTTGTTTCTGTTATATCCTGGTCAGTAGGTCTGAAGTTAATTGTGTTGCCAAATAATTCGATAAATACGTTGAGCTTTTTACTTGCTTTAATACCAATACCAAGACCGGCTTCCATACCGATTCCCAATCCGCCTTTATCAGTATATTTAGCAGCATAGTTTGTACTTGCTACTACGTCTGTCCATTCATGTTTTACCTGCGGGATACCTAATAATAATCCAACTCTTGCAAATGGTGTGACACTCTTTAACGGAGCATTTACAACTATTCCGGGAGCAAAAAAGATACCGGAAAGCTGTGCAGTACGTGTTCCTGATGCATCAAAAGCTGCTCCATAAGGATCAATCTTTGTTCCAAGTGTATAATAACCATTTAATTCAATTCCGATGTATTTATTTACCATATATCCAAGTCCTAAATTCGGATATATTCCTTGTCCTAAACCTTTTGCTGTTGGATCATTTGTTGTATCGGTTGGGGTTTCGTCATACGGTCCTGCACCGAGTGGTAGAATTCCATAACCTGCTCCTACTTTTACGTAGAACTGAGCATTAGTACTTGCTGTAAAACCAACAAGAAGTAAAAGAGCTACTACCAATAGTTTTGTTGTTTTCAATTTTTTTTTCTCCTTATTTATTTATAAAATAATAATGTAGCGTTCATATCAAGTATTCAGAAATTAGGACCGGGTCAGTCCTCATTCGATTTCTCCCCGATTTAACTCCTTTCAATACTACAGTAATTTGTTCAAAAATAATTAATAAAGTTCTTATAAACAAGTATTCTTCAAATAAATTATTGTTTTTCCTAAAGTTTACTAAGTTATTTAAGTTCCATGTACTTAAGCCTGAGCGAGTTTCCGAGCACTGTTACTACGTCACTTAGAGCCATAAACATCGAAGCCATTACGGGTGAAATGGAGATTCCATATGGAACAAAAACTCCTGCTGCAAGAGGAATAGCCGCAGCATTATAAAAAAATGCCCAGAATAAATTCTGCTTTATTATACGTATTGTTTTTTTAGAGATTTGCAGCAATGATAATATATTATCTAATTCTCCTTTTACTAAAATAACATCTGCAGATTGAATTGCAATATCCTGTCCTGTTCCTATTGCTATTCCTATATCTGCCTTTGATAACGAAGGTGCGTCATTGATTCCGTCTCCTATCATTGCAACATTCCTGCCTGCCTTCTGCATCTGTTCTATTATTTCCTGCTTCTTATCGGGGAGTACCTGATAATGATAATCGGAAATGTTTAGTTCCCGTGCAATTCTCTCGGTTGTATATTTGCTGTCTCCCGATATTACCGAGACATTGTAGTGCTGTTCCTTCAGTTTTTTTATTAACTGAGGTGCATGTTCTTTTATACGGTCATTTATTTTTAACTCACCGATTAGATTATTGTTTTCGAAAAGATAAATATTGTTCAGCTCCCTGCTGTTATCGAATTCTTTGCTGAACTCTTTATTGATGAGGTTCGCGCCGCCTATCTTATAGGTATTTTCACCGATTTTAGCTTCCACGCCTATACCGGATGTTATCTGGAATTCATTCACTTTGTGCAGTTCTTCATTACCATTCTTACTTGAATAGGTTTTGAAATGTTCCACAATTGCTCTTGCTATCGGATGCTCGGAGTAGTTTTCTATTGATGCGGCTAGCCTCAGAATTTCATTGCTGTCTTTTATCCCGTCAGTTGGAATTACATCTGTAACCTCAAATTTTCCGTTTGTCAGTGTACCTGTCTTATCGAATACAATAGTATCTACCTTATTGACATTTTCAATAGCTTCTGCATTATTGAAAAGTATCTTGTTCTCTGCCGCCCTGCCAACACCAAGAACAACAGCAATTGGAGTAGCCAAACCCAGAGCGCATGGGCATGCTATAATAAGAACAGCCACAGCTTTTAATAATGAATATCCGAATGTCTGCCCGATAGGGAAGTACCATACGGAAAAAGTAACCAGTGCAATTACTATAACAACTGGTACAAATACAGCCGCAACTTTATCTCCCAGCCTTTGAATTTTCGGCTTGGCTTTCTGTGCATCTTTTACAAGATTAATAATCTTTGATAAGAATGTTTCTTTTCCTACCCTGTCTACTTTTATTTTAAGATAACCGTTAAGATTGATTGTACCGCCTGTAACTTCCGAATCTTTTATCTTTTCATTTGGAATTGATTCACCCGTTATCATAGCTTCATCAACAGTTGATAAACCTTCTGTAACAGTACCGTCAACAGGAATTCGTTCACCCGGTTTGACTATAACTATATCTTCTTTTTTTACTTTGTTTATTGGTACCTGGAGCTCTTCATTATTTCTTAATACAGTTGCAAATTTTGACTGCAGGTTCATCAATGATTTTATAGCATATTGTGTTTTATTCTTCAGGTTGGCTTCAAGATAATTGCCAAGCAAAATAAAAGTAATAATCATTGCCGCACTTTCGAAATAAACAGTATGGTCATGCACTCCGCTGATTACAGGGAATAACATTGTGGCAAGACTATATATATATGCTGATAATGTTCCGATTGCAATAAGAGAATCCATGTCAGCAGTTTTATTCTTTAATGCAATCCAGAATCCTTTTAAGAACTTGGAACCGCACCAGAATACAACTACTGTTGAGATAGGAAGTGAAATCCAGTTGGCAGCATCTGTAGGTATATCTGAAAGAAAGCCGATGTGTTCTTTCATACCGAGAGCACCTACAATTACAGACAAAATAACACTTACTATTATTTTAGTCCTGAGGCGTTTTAAAGCTTTTTTTCTCTCAATATCGGCAGATTCTTCAGCTTCATCGTTATCTGGTTCTTTTGCTTTGTAGCCAAGCTTATCAATGGCTGATTTTACATTATCAATTGAAACACCGTCTTTACATATTATTGAAGCGCTTTCAGAGCCTAAGTTAACTTTTATTTCTTCAATACCCTGGATTTTGGCAACAGTCTTTTCAATCTTCATTGCACATGCCGGGCAATCCATTCCTTCTATATCAAGCTCAATAGAACGGGTGTTTTCATTTTTACCGGTTTTAGTATTTTGCATTAAATATAATAAAATTCAAATTTCAAACTTTGATTTCTTTCACGTTACGTTACTGCGCGAATGAATCCGTTTCGTTGTTATTATTCCTAATACGTTGTGTCACTACGTGACTATTTCTTTCTTTTATTATTCTACCATAATATCATCCCTTCGGGATTCTTTTCTCTATGGGATAAATCTTTCTACCATAATATCACATTTTATAAACCATATACACTTAACAAACTTAACGAACTTAACAAACTTAACGAACTTAACGAACTTACTTCCTATTCACAACAGCGGCACTTGCCTGGTTAACAGGAAGCAATATCATTTCTGCTATTACGAAATTCTTTCTTCTTGTTACTGCATATAAAGCGGCATCTGCAATATCTTCTGCACATAAAGCTTCTATTCCTGTATATACTGCTTTTGCTTTATCCGAATCACCCCTGAATCTCACAATGCTGAATTCGGTTTCTGCAAGTCCCGGGTCAATTGTAGTAACTTTAACATCTGTTCCGTTCAGGTCTATCCTCATGCCTTTTGTTATTGCATCTACGGCATGTTTGGATGCACAATAAACATTTCCTTTTGGATAAACTTCATGTCCGGCAATTGAACCTATATTAACAACATGTCCGCTGCCTCTTTCAACCATTCCCGGTATCACAGCTCTGGATACATACAATAAACCTTTTACATTAGTATCAATCATTTCTTCCCAGTCCTGTATGCTTCCTTCGTGAAGCTTGTCAAGCCCTCTGCTTAATCCTGCATTGTTAATTAAAATATCAATCTTCTTCCATTCATCCGGCAGTGATGCAACAGCTTTTTTAACAGCTTCATTATCTCTTACGTCAAGCTTTATAGTAAGGATTTCGGTATTATATTTTTCTTTAAGTTCTTTGGCTAATGTTTTTAATTTATCTTCCCTGCGGGCAGAAATAATTAATTTTGCGCCATTTTCAGCAAATAAGCGGCTGATTGCCATTCCAAATCCGCTTGAAGCTCCGGTAATTATAACGATTTTGCCTTTTATTGATTCCATATATTTTATTTTATGATGCAATTTACAAATAATTATAAATGTATTGAATGATATAATTACTGACAAAGGGGTTTTCATAATAAGGAAAAATACTTCAATATATTGTAATTTTTTGTCCTCACCCCATCCTGTTTCACAGGACAGGCTGACCCCCTCCTATGATAGATGCACGTAGAGGGGGAGCAGTTAATCTAAAATTTTCTATTGAATAACAAAATCTACAATTAATTTCTCCCCCTCTCCTTTCATTCCGCCTAGGCGGATCATAGGAGAGGGGGTCAGGGGGGTGAGGACAAAGATGTTCTCTTAATCTGCATAAGTTTTCTGCCATAGTCGCCCCACTATGCCCCGGTCTGTGTCATAATGATACAATTTTAAATAATTACCGGAAATAAAGTATCATTTTTTCAAAGAAAAACAAACATAGTATTCGAACTATCTCTGGCATAAGGATTGCTTATTAAAAAATATTATTAATACCAAATAAACTTCTAAACCGTTTTATTAGATGATAAGAATTCTGGTTTCTGCGGAAAAACAAATATCACTTACAAATATAAATAATGTATTGACAGATGCAGGATATGATTTTACTGCTGCTTATAATCATGATGAGGTGTTAAAAAAATGCAGGGAATTTAAATATGATATTTTAATAGCTGATTCAAATATAGACACAATTGCATTTATAAACGATGTGCTAACACTTGAACCGGAAATAAAAGTTATCCTTTCAACTGCATCAGAAATTAAGAGAACAATCATAAGGACAATTAATACAGGTGCAATTGATTTTATAACAGAACCGGTTGATAAAGAGGAATTGCTTTTATCAATAAACCGTGCTGTTGAAAAAATAAAACTTGTAAAAGAAAATACCCTTCTGAAGTATAAGATTGAAACAACCGATTATATGGTGAAAACAGATTGCAATTTTATATCACCGCACAAAAAAATGATTGAGATACTGAACAAAACACCGAAAATTGCAGCTTCGGATTCAACAATTCTGATAACAGGAGAAAAAGGAACAGGGAAAAAAACATTTGCAAAATATATTTATAATAACAGCTCAGGAAAAAACCGGCCGTTAATAATAATTAATTGTGCAGATACAAAACCTCATCAGCTTGAGCGGGAGTTATTCGGGTATGTAAAAGGTGCATTTGATGATACTGTAAATGACAGGAAGGGATATTTTGAATTAGCTGATAACGGAACAATATTTTTTGATGAAATTGGTGAATTAAGCCTGCAAACCCAATTAAAGATACTGAGGGCTTTAAAGGATAAACAATTTTCAAGAGCAGGCAGTACCAGGGTGCAATATACAAATGCAAGGATAATTGCCTCATCAAGCAGGAGCCTGTTTAAGCTTGTAAATGAAGGAAAATTCATTGAAGAACTCTATTATATACTGAATGAATTTGAATTTTACCTTCCGCCGTTAAAGAACAGCTATGAAGATATATTGTATTACTTTGAAAAATTTGTTGAAGAATTTTCAAAACAGAAAAAGAAAAAAGTAAATACAATAGATGAAAATGTTATTGAAATGCTTGTGAATTATAACTGGTCAGGCAATATTAATGAGATTAAGAATACAGCAGAAAGGGTTATAATACTTTGTGAAGACGGAAGGATTACACAGGAAATGCTTCCTTCTAAATTTATTGCAAATAATAAACATGATTTTCTGGTTGCCGATTACAGCAAGCAAAAAGAAATAATAATAAGGAATTTTGAAGTTAATTTTATAAGTAAATATTTACAGCTTTACAAAGGAAATGTAGCGGCTACTGCAAGAGCTATTAATTTTCATCCTGTCAGCTTAAGGCAAAAATTAGCTAAGCTTGGCATTCAGCGGGAAAAAATTAAATGTAATTAGAGTCCTCCTTCGTTACAAAAAAAGCCCCGTCTTTTAAATTTAAGCGGGGCTTTTTTATTATCTTTGATTAATTTAGGAGGAAAATTTGGGAAAGAGTGTGAAATTTTAACATAAATACTTTGCTATCCTTCACGACTCTATGACTCCCAACTCCCGACTCTAAAAGTCTATCGGTTCATTATTTATTACCTTCATTGTATCAAGTGCAATAACCAGCTCTTCGTTTGTAGGAACTACAACTACCTTTACCTTTGAGCCGTCTTTGCTTACAACAGCTTCTTTTCCTCTTACATCATTTTTCTTTGAATCGATTTCAATTCCCATGAACTCCATTTCTTTGCAAATCTCTTCTCTTGACCTGATACCGTTTTCGCCAATACCACCGGTGAAGGTTAATATATCAACACCGTTCATTGCAGCACCATAAGCACCAATATATTTCTTTATCCTGTAATGGAACATTTGCAGTCCCAGTTTTGCACGTTCATTTTTCTTATTGTATGCCGCATCTTCTATTTCTCTCATATCAGATGAAACACCTGTGATTCCAATCATTCCGCTGTGCTTATTTATCAGTGTATTTGTTTCTTTTATTCCTATTTCTTCTTTCTGCATCATATAAGTTAAAGCACCTGCATCTATATCACCGCATCTTGTTCCCATGATTACACCTTCAACAGGAGTCATACCCATTGACGTATCAAGTGATTTGCCGTTTTTAATTGCAGCAATCGAGCTTCCGTTTCCAAGATGACAGGAAATTATTTTCATATCACTTCTTTTTACTCCCAGTATTTCACACGCCCTGGCAGAAACATACCTGTGGCTTGTTCCGTGAAATCCGTATCTTCTTATCCTGTATTTCTCATATAACGAATAGGGGAGTGCATATAAATAAGTATAAGGCGGCATTGTCTGGTGGAATGCAGTATCAAAGGCACCTACCTGCTTTACACTTGGAAGGAGATTTTTAATTGAATAAATTCCTTTCAGGTTTGGCGGATTATGAAGCGGTGCAAGTGAAATACATTCTTCAAGCTTTGCTACTACTTCATCGGTAATCAGCATGCTTGAACTGAATTTATCAGCACCATGAACAACCCTGTGACCGACTGCATCAATTTCTTCAAGGTTTTTCAGCACACCATGATTACGGCTGATAAGAATACCAAGTACATATTCAATTCCTGCCTGGTGGTCTACAATTTCACCATCCAGCTTTATTTCGTTACCATCGCATCTTGTATTTTTTACATAAGCTCCGTTCATTCCGATTTTATCAACAATACCCTTTGTCAGGGCTTTCTTTTCATCCATTTCAAATAACTGGTACTTTATTGAAGAGCTTCCGCAGTTTAAAACTAATATTTTCATTTTCTACCTATATTAAAATTTTTATAATTAATCTTCAGCTACACCGGTTTTGATACCGTTTTTATAAGAGTAAAATCCCTCTTCTGAAATTCTGCCGAGACGGTTTGATCTTACAAGCTTTTTAATCAGAGGAGAAGCTATATATTTTTTATCTCCAAATTCTTTGAAAAGGTTATCCATCCATTTAGCAACTTTATCCAATCCTATTTTATCAGCCATTTCAAAAGGACCAAGCTGCAAGCCATAACCCAGCTTCATTGTATCATCTATATCTTTTATATTGCCAACGCCTTCAAGATATAACTCGCATGCTTCATTGATAAGAGGTACAATTAAGCGGGTGCTGATGTTTCCTGCAGATTCATTAACATGAATTACCTTTTTATCAATAGCTCTTGCAAACTTTTCTACAAAATCAATCGCTTCATCGGATGTTACAAGAGACCTTACAACTTCAACTATTTTCACCCTGTCTGCCGGTGCAAGAAAGTGTAATCCTACTGCACGCTCGGGATAATTTAATACAGATGCTAACTCGGATATTACAATTGTTGATGAATTTGTTGCTATGATAGTTTCTTTAGGTACAACATTTTCAATTTTCTTAAATATTTCCTTTTTAACGGGAATAACATTTTCATATCCATGAGTACTGACTGCCTCGATAATAATTCCGCATTTCTTCAGTACATTATAATCAGTATATCCCTTTATTCTTGACATCACAGCTCTTTTTTCACTGCCTGTTATACCCCAGCGGTTTATAAGTTCATCAAGCTTTGCATTGAGCTCATTTATTGCTTCTTTCACTCTCAATGCTGATATTTCAATAAAAACCACATCAATGCCGTGTGAACTGCACAGCAATGCAATATCTTGACCCATTTCACCGCACCCGATTATTCCAATCTTTGCTAAAGGATTGGCTTTCGGTTTTACTCTTTTACTTATATTATAATCTTCTAATTTTTCTATTTTCTCTGCCATTTTTATTTGCTTTTAAATTGTGTTTTAAATACCTGCTGCCTGGTTTGCCGTAATTGCTATTACTTCAACTATCTCTTCAACCGTTGCACCGCGTGATAGGTCACTGATTGGCTTAGCCATACCCTGTAGAATAGGGCCAATTGTCAGAGCCCCTGCCATTCGCTGGACCAGCTTATACCCGATATTTCCCGATTGAAGGTCAGGGAATATAAGTACATTCGCTCTTCCTGCTATATAGCTGTTCGGTGCTTTCTTTTTCCCGATAGATTCAATAATTGCTGCATCAAGCTGAAACTCACCGTCTATTAAAAGATTCGGGTCAAGTTTTCGTGCAATTATTGTTGCATTTCTTACCTTTGTAACTAACGCATGCTCAGCACTACCCTTTGTAGAAAAGCTCAGCATAGCAACACGCGGTTCTATTTCTGCAATATCTCTTGCTGTCTTTGCAGTTGATACAGCTATTTCAGCAAGCTCTTGTTCATTAGGGTCCGGATTTACTGCACAATCGGAGAAGAAGAACAATCCTTTTTCACCGATCGATTCATTATCAAGCTGCATAATAAATGTACTTGAAACAACACTGATGCCCGGTAATGTTTTTACAAATTGGAATGCAGGACGAAGCACGTCTCCGGTAGCGTTCATAGCACCGGCTACTTCTCCGTCGGCATCTCCGTGCTTGACCATCATTGTTGCCAGATACAACGGATTTTTAAGAAGACCTATAGCTACATCTTTTGTGCAGCCCTTAGATTTCCTCATCTCTTCCATTATTTCGGCATACAATTCCAGCTTATCGAAATTATCAGGGTCGATAATTTCAGCCTTGTCAATGTTTTTGATTCCAAGCGATTTGGCTTCTTCGTGGATCTTGTCCTTTTTTCCGATAAGAACAATTTGTCCTACTTCATTCTGCAGAATCCATGAAGCTGCCTTTAAAGTACGTTCTTCCATTGATTCCGGAAGAACAATCTTCTTATTATGTTTTTTCGCATTGGAAATAATTTTATCTCTTAGGTTCATTTGGATATACCTTTAGTTAATTGATTGGTAAATGTTGAGGTTCTTGTGAGGTTAAAAAAATACAAAACTTAATTTTTACATTATTTATCATTACAAAAATAGCACATAGAAAGTTAAGAAGAAATGAGGAAAAAAGGTGAATTATGTGTGAAGAATTACGAATTTGAGAATTGCAGGTTCAAGAGTCAAAAGCTTAGGGGGTTGTATCATATTATATCCCGGTAGTGTGTGAATGTGATAAATTTCCGAATTTTCCATTAAAGTAGTATTATATTAACTCATCAAATATTTCTCTATCAAAAAACTCCGATTTGGTATCATTCTTAAATCCACTGTGAATTATAAAAATAATTTGCATATTATATTTTCAATTATTTATTTTGATATGAAAACACTCGGTCTAATCGGCGGCTCAACCTGGGTTTCAACAGTTGATTATTACAGGATAATCAATCAGAAAATAAATGAACGGGCAGGCGGGGATAATTCAGCAAAACTTTTGCTTTATTCAATGAATTTCCAGGATTTGCGAAGCTTATCGGCAGGTAATAACAGGAAAAGGATTTCCGATATGCTGTGTGATATTGCGGTGAAGCTTGAATCCGCCGGTGCAGATTGCATCCTGCTTTGTGCTAATACTCTTCATCAATATGCTGAAGATGTGCTGAAGCATATTAACATACCTTTAATCCATATAGCGGAAGTAACAGCTATAGAGATTTGCAGTAAAAACATTAACAGGATAGGATTGCTTGGTACAAAGTACACGATGGAAAAGGACTTTTATAAAGATATACTTGCAAAATATAATATTGAAACGCTTGTTCCTGATAAAGAAAACAGGGAATTTATTCACAATTCTATTTATAATGAACTGGGAAAGGAAATATTTTTGGAGGAAACAAAGGCAAAGTATATTGAAATAATTAATAAGCTTGCAGAAAAAGGAGCAAAGGGTATAATTTTAGGATGCACGGAAATACCCTTATTAATAGAACAAGCAGATTGTTCATTACCGGTCTTCAATACAACGTTAATACATGCTCAAGCTGCCGTTGAGTTTGCTTTGAATGATTGATAGGAACAAAACAATATCTTATTAAATGGAAATAACATTATGAAAACTTTAGGTCTTATAGGCGGTACTACATGGGTTTCAACGGTTGATTATTACAGGTTGATAAATCAAAAAGTAAATGAAAAATTGGGCGGAGATAATTCTGCAAAGATTCTGCTATATTCTTTAAATTTTGCAGAGATTAAAAAGCTTATAGATGATGATAACTGGAAGGATGTTTCAACTCGCTATTGTATGATTTCAAAGAAACTTGAATCAGCAGGTGCAGATTGTATTATATTTTGTGCAAATACAGCTCACATAATTGCAGATGATGTCAGAAAAGCTGTTAATATTCCTTTAATCCACATTGCTGAAGAAACCGCAAATGCAATAAAAAGAAATAAATTAAAAAAGATTGGCCTGCTTGGGACAAGATATACAATGGAAAGTGATTTCTATAAAAGTATTTTATCAAAATGTAATATTGAAACATTAATTCCGGATAAAGATGACAGGGAGTTTATTCAGCATACAATTTTTGATGAATTGGGAAAAGAAATATTTTTACCGGAATCCAAAGCAAGATATATTGAAATTATTAATAAGCTAATACAACAGGGAGCAGAAGGTGTAATACTTGGCTGCACTGAAATACCTCTTCTAATAAAGCAGGATGATTGTCCTGTTCCCGTATTTGATACAACAATGATTCATGCTAATGCCGCTGTTGAGTTTGTGGTGAGTAATTGAAAATCTTCGTTCTCTTACTCATCCTATGACTATATTAACTTAATTTGTAGTAATTTTTAATATTAAGGGTAATTTATTAGGTATAGTCATAGGATGAATAAGAAATCTCAGGAACCATTCTTTATTCTTCTGCATTTTCCAAAATAATATTATTGTGATTATATAATTTATTTTGAATTTCATTATGTTTAAGAGGATATTGTTTATATTGTATTTTATGCATAATAGCGCCATACTTTTCCCGCAAACGCAGGAAAATGTATTCGAAATCAGACTTTTCGAAGCAGACCAAAACCGCAATTATTAGCCGGAAAATGTGGTGTTTCGCTGATATTTTATGTTTCACGTGAAACATTTGTATAAATTATGCGACATTTATTTATACAATAATATACATTTGGGTAAGCATCTTTACTCTTTAAGCAAGACTTAAGTATTAAGCGTGTTTTCGCTGATTTCAGACAGCAATTGAGGTTTTTGCAATAAAATGTAAGCTTAAAATATCACGTTATCTTCTTATTTATTTAATAGTTATAAGCAGATTTTAATTACGAAAAATATAATTTACGTATTTAGATTTGAATTTATTGCATTATGATTATAAGAATAACGAATTAGTTGCGTATTTGAAGATATTATGGATCTTGTCAATCTGCCTAGCGGCCAAAACAATCTTCATTCAAGCAATGGGGCATAAATGAGATTATCGATTTGTAACATAGCGGGAGAATTCTAATTCGATATTTATATCCCCAATTCCTTGTCGCAATAAAACATAACACTATTATAATTTCCGAATAACTTAGAGGGCAGTGTCAGGTCTTTGTATGAAACTTTTCCTTAGAGGGCAGTGTCAGTCTTATTTTAATCTTTCTCTCAAGGGCAGTGTCAGGTCTTAGTTTGAAAATATTGATAAACTTAGATTAACTAAAAAACATTACACAAAAAGAAAGAACTTAAATTAACAAAAATTGACCTGACACAGATACGCAGTATCTAACTCAGGAGGATTTATATAGACACCAAAGAACCTTATCTTCAAGCGCAGTGTCAGGTCTTATTTTGAAAGTATGTAAGATATCAGATTAACCCATTAACATAATTTAAAAAGAAAGAACTTAGATTAACAAAAATTGACCTGACACAGATACGCAGTATCTAACTTAAGGGGATTTGTGTAGATAACTATCATTCTTCTCCAATTGTAATATCCTTCCGGTAATATATTTAATAATTAAATCCGATAAATTATATTGCTTTCAGATATGTC
>RPQH01000092.1 GCA_003820375.1 Ignavibacteriota bacterium | reverse complement strand
TTCCCAAGTACAACTTGGGAAGGAGGAGAACAGACACAAGACACGGCCCCGGAATAGGAATGCTCATCCGACGACTTTCAAAATAAGTAAGAATAATTTTATTATTATGGAATTTCTTTACCGGCACAGGTCGTCGGATGAGTTTTTGAAATGGATGAAAGATTCTCCATTCCTATTTGTTCGACGACCTGCTCTATTTCTAATTGTCCGGTATTTATGAATTACCAATCTATCACGGGAAGTCGTCGGACGAGTGATATTCTTTTAAAAATATTTGCCAAAAATACGGGTTTTAAATTACATTTGACTTTTTAAATTAATGAATTATATTAAGATAACGACATAGCAGACAGCTCATGTCAATAAACAAAAACATATTTACCATTCTTTACTCTTTAGCAAGAGCAGCAATATTATTATTCATTTTTTCATGCTTAGTTATTTACTCACAAAACCCGCAGTGGATTGTTTATACAACAACCAATTCCGGATTGCCAAGTAATAATATTTTCCCAATAGCTATTGATACAAATAATATTAAATGGATTGGTACATCGCAAGGTCTGGCGAAATTTGATGGGGCTAACTGGACAATTTATGATACATCTAATTCTCCTTTGCCTGAACAATCCATTTTAGATTTAAAAATTGATAAGAAAAATCATGTTTGGATTGGTACTTTCGGAGGTGGAGCTGCATATTTTGATGGAACAAATTGGATAATATTTGATACTTCAAATTCACCAATTCCTTCAAATTTGATTAAATCAATATTTATAGACAAATATAATAGTAAATGGATTGGAACTTCAAATAAAGGATTAGCTAAATTTACTGACACAACATGGTTAATATATAATACAACAAATTCAGGAATCCCGGCTAATAATATAACAACAATTACAATTGATTCAAATAATATTAAATGGATTGGTACACCGTTATTTGGAATGGCAAGATTTAATGATACAAACTGGACTGTTTATAACTCAAACAATACAGGACAACCTATTAATTTTGTAAGAGGTTTGGCTATTGATTCTTTGAATAATATATGGATAGGTACTCAGTTTTATGGATTAGTCAATTTCAATTATTCTCAGAATCAATGGACGGTTTATAATTCAACAAATTCAGGTTTACCTGATAATAATTTATTTTCAGTTTTCACACAAAGACATATAAAATATATTGGAAGTTTTGGCTTCACTATTTTTAACGATACAACATGGGTAAATTATAATTCAAATAATTCACCCCTTCCGGGATCTGTTGTAAACTCTTTTGCACAAGACAAATATGGAAATATATGGATGGGTGTGTCAGGTGGTTTAGCAGAATATAATGCAAACGGAATTATTGGTATTAAAAATAAACAAATTAATAGCCCCTTAGAATTTGAATTGTATCAAAACTATCCAAATCCATTTAACTCATCTACTGCAATAGAATATTATATATCAAAATCAGGCGATTACAATCTTAAATTATATGATATACAAGGAAAGGAGGTTAAACAATTAATTTCAGGTGAGCTAAAATCCGGCAGTTATAAAACTACTCTTAATTCCGATAACTTGTCTTCTGGTGTTTACTTCTATTTACTCAGTGATAAATTAAAAAAATATGTTATTACTAAAAAGTTAGTAATAGCAAAATAAAACAACAATCTAAAATTAAATAAGCCGTGAAAAAAATTATTTTATTTTTTCTATTGAGTGGAATTTTTTACGCTCAAAGTGATGGGTTTGTGGGTGATTGGAGAATACAGGCAAAAGGTAATAATTCAAATGATGAAGTGCTGGTTAAAATTGAAATTGTCTCTTTTGTTTTCGAAGGAATTAATAATTATAACCACAGGTACAGAATATACAACAGGTTCAATGATCCCGGGGAAATATATAACGGTGTTACACACAGGTTATTTGATTCATCATCAAATCACTATGTGGAATACCCCTTACAGGAACACTCACAATTAACAACCGGAACAACACAAAATGACATGGATATGTGCCATACCGGTGGCGGTGAGCTTAAAGACACCCCATTAGCATGGGGTTTTGCAAAATATAAAGTTACTATCAAAGTTGCTAATGAAAAATATACGTGTTATTTCAATTGTCTGGATAGTAAATATGGAAAGGATAGTTATGAAGGAAGAAATATATATGGTGCTGATTTCTCAATAAGATATGTCAATACAAGACCTTTAAACCACAGAGTTATATTGCTTGGTACACTTTATGGATATGATGAAGTAATTATTGATTCAGTAGCTACATGGGATACATTATCAAATGGACAGCCAAGCAAAGAGTTTAAAGTTTGGGAAATACTATATCCAAATAAGCCAAATCCCGGGCAGCCATGGGAAAGAAATTTTAAAGCAAGGACAACACCATTTCCTATTCACCCTGATTTATTATTTCAATCAACAAAATACAGGCAACTAATAATTGGGACAACGGTTACATTTGATACAGTTTATGATTATTTAGGAGATTTGGATAGATATGGTTATAATACGGTTATTAATTATTGGTACACAGATTATTATTCAAACCCACCAATAACACCGGGATATAATGATTTAGGTAATACTTATTGTACACCAGTTATGGCATATTCATTTGAGACATTTGGAATAAGAATTACAGCAATAAATGGTGACTCTGTGATTATTGCAAAAAATAAGAAATTATGGATAAGTGGTTTACAAGCATATAATAATAAAGGTGACACAATAATTTTCTCAAGTGGTTCTGCCTTAATAAAAAAAGAAAATTCACAAATAAACACATGTAATGGCGGTTGTTTTAGTGACAGCGGTGCAAATAATTCTTGGGCATCCGGTTCATTCCATCGTGCATTTGAAAACTCAGAAATAGGTTATTACGGCAATGCAGATACAATAAACAATGGCGGGCATATTGAAATTATGGCAAATGCTACTTTGAAAGTTGGTGACAATACTACTCTTACATTTGACGGTGCGGGTACTTATTTAAAACTTAATCCGAAATCCATTGTAAAGCTTGGGCACAATGCTAAGATACAAATAAGAAACGGTGCAACTATAAATGCTGATAGCTGCAGTTTCAATAAACTTGGCTCTATATATGCTGACTATGCAATTGTGTTTGATAATCCGGGTGCAAATAATACTGTAAGTAACTGTACATTTGATAATATTTTAAAACCTCTATCAGGCAGAAATGTATTTAGTTTAACATGCCATCATAATGATTTTAATCTCGGTTCTACAAATGGAATAGGCATTTTATTTCAGAATTTTGCTGCTGAATCAGGCAGTTTACCTTATAATTTAAATATAACATCCAACAAATTCCTCAATGGTTATATCGGTATTTTTTTAGGCGGTTATGCTTCAGATAATGTAATAGCTTATATTGATCATGATACAATTATTTCCAATACCGGCGGGTGGGGTATAGCATTGAAAAAATGCAATGGCAATGTGAAAAATAGTTATATTAAAACTAATTCAATAAATTACGGCTTGGGATTATGGAACAGCAATCCAAATTTGTATAAAAATTATATCTGGAATAATAATTCGCAGGCTAACTTAGGAAACAGTGTTTATTTGGCTGTATCAAACCCGCTTATGACACCTATAAAAGTACAAAATCAAGGTAACCAGCAATATCAATTTTATTGGTTAGCAGGCAGTAATAAACTTTATTCAGATAATAAAGACAACATACATTTTACATACAGCAAACCTGTTTTAGATCATGGAGAAAATTATTTCACAAAAAGTAATAGTGCTCAGACATATCATTTATACGGTAATGTAAGCGGTAACTCAACTACATATTACGCAAGAGATAATTGCTGGGTTGGAAACGGAAATTCCCCCAAATATCATCTTTCTATAACAAATGATACGCCTGTAACACTAATAGCTCAAAGTAATATTAATTGTACAACAGGAATTGCATATACAGGTTACGATTTATTCCAGATTGGTGATTATTATGATACAGTTTTTATATCGGAAGATTATACAGGTGATTCAATCCCGGACGATGAAGCATTATACTCACATGGAGCACAACAGATCTTAAATCAGGAGTATGTGGAATCTATTTTGACATTAAAGAATTTGCTTGATAATTATATTTACAGCCAGTACAGATATACTGCAGTTTCCGACTTATATTGCAATTATGAACGGATTGACACTTCAAACCAAAACCATACAGATTTTATTTTCAGTGAATTAAAGAATTACCTGAACAATAAAATAATACAATACCAGTTTGATTTAAGCTTTGTTGACATAGCTTATAATTACGTGCTGATGTGTGAATCAAGGATACAGAATTACAATGATGCATTAACAGGATATGAATTTATTTCATTATATCATCCTGACCCCGAGCAAAGGTTACTTGCAAGTATGGACTATGGTTATATACAGGAATTATTAAATGGAGCAGGAGGCATGAGCAGTCAATCCAAAATGAAAAAGCAGGTAAATATTCTGAAATTAATGGATAAGAATCCGGTTAGTAAAATAGTAAAAAAAGCATATGAAAAGATGGAGAGACAAAAAAGTCTTGCATCAAAGAAAGAAACCAGAAGAACATTATTCAAAAGTGATATGAGGTCAAAAGAACTTATTGAAAGAGCAAAATTCAATATATATTCTGCAAGCAGCTTGAATTCACAGCAGCGTGATGAAAGACGGATGTAAGATATAAAGCTTCTTGTAAAATATGACCCTGTAGAAAACAATGACTTTTCAATAATTCCAAAAATATTCAGCTTATCACAAAACTATCCAAACCCTTTCAATCCAACGACAAAAATAAAATACAGCTTGCCAATTGATGCAAGGGTAAATCTTATAATATATGATATACTTGGCAGAGAAGTAAAAAGATTGGTCAGTGATGAAATCATAAAAGCAGGCAATCACACAGTTGAGTTCAACGGAACTAACCTTGCAAGTGGTGTATATTTTTACAGATTAGAGACGGATAAATTTACAGATACAAAGAAGATGGTACTTGTGAAGTAAAAAATAATATATTTAATTAAAAAACCCGGCTCATCACCGGGTTTTTTTTATAAACCAATCTAAAACTTTATTTCACAGTTGTTTTTGCCTGTTCTTTTGTTCCGTTTTCTTTTCCCTGTTCTTTTGCTTTCTGTAAATTCCTTAAGCTCTTTATCTGTGCTTTTACATCATTTGCTGATTTATCCAATGCTGCTTTCTCTTCAGGAGTAAGGTCTATTAATACAATCTCTTCCATTCCTGTTCTTCCAATCTTTACAGGTACGCCAAGGCAAACATCATGATGTCCGTATTCACCGGTCAGGTAAACACAGCATGACATAATTCTATGCCTGTTGTTAACGATAGCGTCTATCATCTGTACTATTGAAGCTGCGGGTGCATAATAAGCACTTCCTGTTTTGAGATGTTTAACTATCTCAGCTCCGCCGTTCCTTGTCCTGTCCAATAAAGCATCAAGCCTGTCCTGAGGAAGCAAGCTGTCAAGAGGAATACCTGCAACAGTCGAATATCTTACAAGAGGAACCATGGAGTCACCATGCCCGCCAAGTACCATTGCCTGGATATTTTCAATTGAAATATTCAATTCCATACAAATGAAAGCTTTGAACCTTGCAGTATCAAGCACGCCCGACATACCGATAACTTTATTTCTCGGGAAGTGGCTGTTCACGAATGATACATATGTCATTACATCAAGCGGATTGCTTACAACTATAATGATTGCATTTGGTGAATGTGCTACGACTGCTTTGGTTGACATTGATACTATATCCGAATTGATTGAAAGCAAATCATCTCTTGACATTCCGGGTTTTCTTGGAACGCCTGCAGTTATTACCACTATGTCAGAGTTAGCGGTAGTTTCATAATTGTTTGTTCCATGGATTTTTGTATCCGATAATTGGATTGCTGCGGATTGATAAATATCCAAAGCTTTGCCCTGGGGTATGCCCTCTACTACGTCAAGCAGTACCACATCATTGGCTAACGCGCGGTCAACTATAATTTGTGCACAGGTTGACCCAACGTTTCCGGCACCTACGATTGTTATCTTCATTGGTTGATATAAATGTTTTTGATTATGTTCCTTTTGTTTGTTCAGAAGCTGGTATTATATTAATTTTCTTCTTATTCTTATTGTAGAAAGTGAATTTAACATACCCGTCAACTTTAGAAAAGATAGTGTCATCTTTTCCCAGTCCAACATTTAATCCGGGGAGGAACTTGGTGCCTCTTTGTCTGACAATAATGCTTCCGGCAGTTACTAACTCACCGCCGAATCTTTTTATTCCAAGACGCTGCGAATTTGAATCGCGTCCGTTCTTAGTGCTTCCTAATCCTTTTTTATGTGCCATTATAGTTTAAAGTTAAAAAAATTCTAAGGTTAAAAAAAGTGTATAAAATCTGTCAACTATTTTTTCGTGCACCCCTACCCATCCTCCCCCTAATAGGGGGAGGAGAAAGGAGGGGGTTTTATTATAAAACTTTCTTATGCAATTTTAGTTATCTCAATTTGTGTATACTGCTGCCTGTGTCCGCGTGTTCTTCTGTACCCTTTCCTTCTTTTTTTCTTGAAAACAATTACTTTATCATCTTTTACGTGGTCAAGAACAGTAGCTTCTATATTCATCGAAATTTTCGGTGCTCCGATTTCAAATGAATTATTGCCCCTGTCAACCATCAAAACATCCGAAAAAGTGACTTTTGAGCCAATTTCATCCTTCATCTTGGGAACAAATAACTTCTGGTTTTCGGTAACTTTGTACTGCTTACCTCTGATATTTACTATTGCAAACATGGTGAATATGTGAAATAATTAATGAATTTTGTGTTTTTTTAACAAAGTGAACTACAAGAATAATCAAAATTTAGGAAAAATAAAAGGGGGAAAAAGCAATTAAGAATGAAGAATTGAAGGTTGGAGGTTACAAGTTGCAAGTTGGCTTTTGGAGTGCTTTTTTTGGAGTGCTTTTTTTGGAGTGTTTTTTTTGGAGTGTTTTTTTTGGAGTGCTTTTTTTGGAGTGTTTTTTTTGGAGTGCAGTAACCGCTTGCCCCGAGACCTCGCGGGTGTTACTGCTCAATTGAGGTGAAGATTGTTTCTCCTTCCCTATCAGGCAATAACAGGGAAGAAGAAACATAAATCATACGGTAACCATCTGCTTTTGGGAATCCAGAACAAGCTCTGCATCCGAACCCCAGAGCTCACGCCCCATTTCGTAGTTAAACATGCTCTTAACTTTACCGGCAAACCATCTTGTGAAATCATCATTGCCTTGTGCGAGTGTGCGGTATGCCTGCCCGGGATTTTCACCTGCCATTACAACTATTGCAACTTGCTTATCGGGGAGTTTCTGCAAATATACCTTTGAGCGTACATTTTGCTTTTGCCGTGTTTGCTGGTAATCATTTTTCCATCTGCCGTTTACTTCATTCATAAATTCCTGCCATTCGTGCTCTTTTTCTTTTGGAATCAATGTAACATAAGGATAGAGATTTGCCGTTGAAATATTATCGCCGCCGGAATCTAATTGCAGCTCGGGCAGAGGACCCGGCATGCCCTGGCTCAAATCGACTCCATGAATGTTCTTTATATTTTCGAAAAACCAGTTCTTCAAGCTTTCGGAGCCAAAATCTTTGAATGCCTGTTCGGGGTTATCGCCTTCATCCACCACTATTACGAAATCTGCAATAGGCGTTTTCTGTAAATAAACTCTTTCGCGGATGTTTTGCTTCTTGCGTAACTCCTGGTATTCCTTGTATTTACCGGTTTGGACTTCCCTGTGAAATGTTCTCCAATCGGATTCTTTGCCCTTGATAATGGGGAATGCTGTCGCTATCATTTTTGACATGATTGCCTCCTTCTTTAGCTGCGGGAATAAACCCATGCAGAATAAATTATTAAAAAATTATTGGTATTAGAAGTATGAAGGGAAATGAAAAAAAGGAGAATACAATTCCCGGAGGAGAAATGCGTACCGCTTTTAATTGTGAGCTTGTGGATTTACCGGAATACTTGTTGTCCCTCCTTCCCAAGTTGCACTTGGGAAGGAGAACTGTAATATTCACTTTTGTTTATTCAATTTCTTTTGAAACCTTCTCCATAAATCTTCAATCTAATTATATATAGAACAAAATAACATCAAATGTAAAAACATGAACAAAAGTTTATGGCTTAAAATAGAAACTAATTTTTGTATATTTGTATTGAAATAAATAGAAAATATGGAATATAAAGTAAATATAAAGAAAACAACTGAAGGTTTTTCTGTTTGGGTTCCGGGACTGCCCGGGTGCTGGTCTCAGGGAAAAACAGAAAAAGATGCTGTTGAAAACATTAAAGATGCTATCGCTTCCTATTTGCAAACGGTTGAAGAGATAAGCAAAGGTGTTAAATCTGTCTATGTTAATGTCGGATAATAAATGCCAAAACTTTCCGGAATAAACCATCAAAGAGCTGTTAAAGCTTTTTCGAAAGCCGGTTTTTGGATCGCCCGTCAAAGTAAGCACATAACAATGACAGATGGTAAACATATTATTACTATTCCAAGAGCAAATCCTGTAAACTCTTTTACAATGGCAGGTATAGTTAAAGATTCCGGTTTAACAATTAATGAGTTTAAGAAATTATTGTGAACATTTCTAAACTTTAAGTATTGTGATATTTCCTGATTGTCTGTGTTGAATACCAACAACGTGGATTTTATTTCGAAACCTTCTCCATAAATCTTCCATCTAATAATCTATAGAACAAAATAACATCAAATGTAAAAACATGAACAAAACTCTATGGCTTAAAATAGCTGCCGGTATAAGTTTTTTTATGGCTGTTATTCAATCATACATTTCTCTTTCACCTGCAGCAGCCGCTTATTTTCAGGCACCGCCGTCACTTCTGGAAAACAGGTTAAGCTTATTTCTTTACGGTGAGGGAGCAGCTCTGGTTTTGGTTGTTTTCGGTTTGTACGCTTTATCTGGTGCCAAAGTTATCAGGCATCTTCCTCTTTTATGTTTTGTATTAATAGTCGTTAGCAGTATCTTCCTCATGCGTGGGTTATTTATTATTATAACCGTATTAAAAATTGCCGGGGTTTTGCAAGGTGAAGTCCTGACACAGGGTGTGGTTTCTCATTTTGTATTCCTGGCAGCAGGTATTGCGTTTACCTTAGGGACTATATTGAATTGGAAGAAAATGAGAATCCGCAATTAATTAAGAAATTGAACAGCAACCCGCTATATATCATTATCTTAATTGATATTACTATCATTATCAATTATTATATCACGATAAATTACCGGAAATCCCTATTTGAAACCTGATATTAAAAAAATCATTATTTATTCAATCCTCACCTTACTGGTATTACTATTCATTAATGATATTTTTTTTAGCGGTAAAAACAAACAATGGGATTTACAGGTATATTATTACGGTGCATTGGCTCATTCAAAGGGATTAAACCCATATGACAGCACCAAGGTATCAAAATTAGCACCGGTCAATTTTAAATTTGTTTACCTTCCTGCCGCTTTATATTTTTTTAAGCCGTTAAATCTGTTTGAATATAATACTGCAGCGGTAATTTATTCTATTATACAGGTCCTGCTTCTTCTCTATTTATTTGTACTCTGGAAAAAATACTTCCTCGAAAAAGAATTTGATACATTGTTCCTGGTCTTTTGTTTTTTCGCTTTTAACAGTACGGTATTAATTGATTTTGTAACGGGTAATATTTCTATAATAGAGCAGGCATTTTTATGGACGGCTTTCTATTTCCTTTTGAAAAGAAAACCGGCTTTATTCTGTATCTTCGTTATGCTTATTTCTTTTGTTAAAATAGTACCGGTTGTTTTACTGCTGTTATTGCTTTTTACTAATATCAAAGACAGGCTTAAATATATTGCAGGTTCATTTTTGATATTTATAGTTTACATATTATATAATGTAATATTTGAAAGCGTTTTATTTTCAGGCTTCATTGATAATTTAAGGGAATTGGATTACGGCGGTATCAGTAATCCGACTGCTTATACATTTACCAGGGAAATTTTATTTATTATCAATAAAGAAATTTCACTTCCTTATGTATTCGGGATCAATGTTATCATTTATTTATTATATGCGGCTGTACTGATATATTTTAATTATAAAGCTATAAATGTTTATAAAAAGAATAACCCTGCTCCCAACTATAAAATGCTTTTGTTTTTCGGAATTTGCACATATGTTTTACTTTTACCGCGTTTTAAATCTTATTCTTTTATACTGCTGATTGTTCCTGCTTATTATTTATTGAAAAATATAAAACTAAATAAATACTATATAGCTTTGCTTGCTTTATTTTTATTAACATCGGGAAGTTCAATCCCGGGCTATATATTCCTGAATACATTCTGGAATATATTCTGGAGTTATTATCCTTTCCTGCTTTGTGTGCTGATGTATATTTTTTATTACAAACTGATAAAAGATAATTCACCGGAACTGAAAAATATTTAGTATAAAAATCTGCGGTTTTTTACTCATCCTATGACTATACTTAGTAAATACTTAATTAATTTTTATGATTGTATATTTTCAAATAATATAGACATAGGATGAGTAAAAAAAAGAAGGCAGCCATTCCTGACTGCCCTTAAAAAATTCGTGTGTTTGTATCATCGTAACACTATTTCATTATTTCACCATTTCACTATTTACAATAGTGACATATGTCACTATTTGATAAGCATCATCTTCTTTGTTTCGCTAAATCCGTCAGCAGTTAAGTTATAGAAATAAACGCCGCTTGCCAGTTTTGCACCGTCAAATTCTGCGTTATACTCACCTGCCTGTAAATATCCATCCATGTATGTATCGACAACTTTACCCTGGATATCATATATCTTCAGTGTTACCATTCCGCTCTTTGGAATTGAGAACTTAACGTTCGTTGTTGGATTGAACGGGTTCGGGAAATTCTGTCCAAGCTCATATTTTACGGGTATTCCATTATTGCCTGTTCCAATTCCAACAGGAATTATCGGTGTTTTTATTCCCTGCTGTATTTCGGATGTATTTAACGCTCCCAAATCTTTATACACAAATACCTGCAGTTTGCAGTTAGCTGCATTCCATGCGGCATTTAAAGTTGTTGAGAAAGTTTTTGTATAAATCTGGTTCTGGTTCCATGTTCCTGAGTTAACATTTTCACCCTGGGCATTGTTAACCATATTTCTTACAACCCAATAATGTACATAGTTTGAACCGCCTACACACCAGCTGTTACCGCTTTGTGTGTACACCATATTATCTTCGGTAATAACATAATTAATTTTGTATTGACCTGATAATGTTTCCAGTGCTTTAGCTGTTAAGGTTACATCAAGCTGTCTTGTTGTGGTGTTGTAAGTTTTATTTGTTATAACCAAATCCACAGATGCTGCGGGACTTGTTGCATAGCGGTTCTCTCCGTCTGTGAAGAATGAACCCCATCCCAAAATACCTTTTCTGTCCAGCACTCCTGAAGGATACCCTGTAAATCCAAGCAAGCTGATAATGTTACTGCCGTTGAATGTTACCCATGGGTCACTGCCTCCATGATAAGCCAGGATAATTGAATTCGGGTAATTGTTCTGCAGCAGTAATGCCTGTTCTTTTCCGCATGGGCACCACTGGCACCATGTACCTGTGCAGTATTCTAGTATTGCGTTTCTCAATGTATTTGTAACAAGGACATTATAAGTGGCTGTATCGTTTGCCCTGTTATCGTCATTGCCGAGGGTTGCATATGCTTTTACAGTATATGTTCCTGTTGTAGCAAAGTTAAAATTGCTGAAAGTAACAAGTGCTGAACTTCCTGCCGTTAAGTTGCTTACTGATTGTGTATTTGAAAATCCTCCCGGGTTTATGGTCATAGTTACCGAGAATGATTGTGTTGTTGAACCGTAATTTTTTACAGTTGCTTTGGGTGTTACTGTACCGGGTGTTAAAGCACCTTTGGGAACAGCAATTCCGTTTGCACCAACATCATTTGCATATGGTGTTCCGATTCTTATATTATCAAGATACAGGTTATTTCCATAAGCAGTATTACCTGTGAACTTTATTTTATTTGTTCCTACGGGCAGAACATATCTTTTTGTAGCCCATTGTGACGAGGTGGGAACAAAGCAGCTCTGTGTAGCAGGAGCTGTTACAAGCGGGCCGCTTGAACCGCCGGGTAAATTGATAAGTAATACCCATGATGAACCATTATTAATTGATGTATAAATTGAAAGATTATCGTTCTCACCGCTGAATGTTGCATAAGCATGATCAAATCTTACTGAATCATTTGCTATAGTAGCAGGAAAAGTTGATGTAATAATATCGAATGTGCCAGATGGATAATCAAAAAAATCAGCTTTGATGCAAGCAGATCCGGTTCCATAACCGCTGCATACAACTGTTCTTACCCAGTTATATCCCGATGTGTTAGCGAGTGTCCATCCTGCGGGCGGCCATGCAGGGTTTTCAAAATCCTGAAACAAATAGCCGGAATTTAAAGCGGGCATTGCTGTGCCTGTTCACTGATTATTAATCCGCCTGCAAATAATAATCCAAGAAGAACTATTACGGAAATAATCCTTGTGTATAATTTTTTCATTTCTTCTCCCCTGTAAGTTTTTTTGTGTTCTGCATAATACAAATATTCAATAATAATTGATATTCAAGAATTGAATTACATTTTTTAAAAAAGCCCGTATAATGAAATTAGGCAAAACATGAACATGCAATACAGAATAAAAAAATTAAAAAGAAACCTGTTCTATTTAATATTTGAAACATGCTTACCAAATTATTAAGAACTAATTAATGCAAAATAATCCGGAAAAAGGATTCAATTGTCATCTTTATGTTGATAATTGTCAAAAAAATGTATGAAAGCAGAAATCCTTAAATATTTGGTTTCAAAAGCAAAAATTAAGGTTTTTGATGGGATTTACAGGAACTAATAACCATCCTTTTAGTAAAACAAGTAGTAAGGAACAAGAATGAGTTAATTTTAATTTTCCTTATAGACCAAATTATTGATTTAATAAACATATATTTCCAAAATTTTTCTTATCAAACATATGAATAAAATTGTATTAGCCGCCATTCCTGTTTTCATTGCATCAGTTATAATATTTACCGCGTTTGAGAACTCACGTTCACAGGACACGTTCAAATATGTTGGTGTAACGACCTGTGTCAGTGTGTGCCATAAAGGAGAATCCAAAGGCAACCAGCTGGAGATATGGCAGAGCTCAAAGCACTCAAATGCAATGAAGACTCTTCAAACACCCGAAGCAGATAAGATTGCATCAGACAGAGGCTCAACAACTGCAGCTGCTGAAACCCCTGAATGCGTAAAATGCCATACTCTCGGAAAGGAACTTGTAGAATCAGAACTTGAATCGACATTTAATAAAAGTGACGGCGTGCAATGTGAAACATGCCACGGTCCCGGTTCAGAGTATAAAAAATTGACCATTATGAAAGACAGGGAAAAAGCTATACAAAACGGTTTGGTAATTCATAATGAAGGTGAATTGTTCTGTGTAAAATGCCATAACAATGAAAGCCCGACATTTAAAGGATTCAAATATGATGAGTATTGGGAAAAGATAAAACACCCGAAACCAACAGTTGTTAAGTAAATATTGAGAATAAAGCAAAATAGTGCTGTTTTTTGCGGTTTTTAATGTATAAAAAAATATTCATACCCGAATTTTAGGTATTTTATTTTTAAATTTTATTTTTATTATGCTTTTGTAAACCGCATTAAATAATTCAACTCCAAAAATTATGACGAACACAAAAGACTTCGAAAAAATTTTTGTCGGCGAGCTTGATGATGAAGTTTTTGAAAATCACAAGAAGCTTCCGATATACAGGCAGTCGTTGCTGATTAGAAAGTTAACCCGCACTGTTGTAGATATTATTGATGAAGAAAACGATGAGTTTAATTTAAAACAGCTAATGCTCGAAAATGCTTACATGATATCATCGAAGATAATGGGTGCAGAAGCAGGTGAACTTTATTCCTACCGGCTGGAAAATGCTTTCAGCATAAAAAGATATGCAAATGAATTGCTGGCTGAAGTTACATTATGCGAATCAAAAGGTATGGGCAATACCACGTATATTCCTCAGCTTAAAGAAGAAATTGAACACCTAAGAAGAATGTTTATTGAATGGGTGGACTCTTTCGACAAAACGAAAGATGTTGAAGATGACTGGGCTCTATGGCGGGATTATGGAGGAGAGTAAAGTTTTAATGATATAACTTTAACCATCAGAAAAGCCGCTTGACTGCGGCTTTTTTGATTTATAAAACAAGCATGATTTTTACTTAATTCAATTTTTGCATGTGTATTTTATTTACAGTATTTTTTTAATTCTTCTTCCGCTTCTTTGCTTCCAAGGCGTACAGCTTCTCTCAGGTCGTCACACGCTTTCGATTTTTCATTAAAAGCATACCTTAAAGCTCCTCTCCATATGTATGCATCGGCATAGGCCGGGTCTAATTCTATTGCTTTGTTAATATCGTCCATTGCCTCCTTTTTTTTGAATAAGTAAGCATTCGCAATTGCTCTTTTATAATATGTGAAAGGTTTTTTCGAGCCAAGCTCAAATGCCTTGTTAAGGTCTTTTAATGCATCACTGTACTTCTTTTCCATAAGATACATTTCTGCCCGGCTTTCATAAATGTATTCATTGAATCCATCCATTCTTATTGCAATATCGTAATCTTCCCTTGCATCTTTATCTTTCATATAAGCTTTAAGGTGTGCCCTGTTAACATAAATATTCACTTCGTCCGGTTTAAGAGATATAGCTGTATTAAAACATTTTAAAGCTTCTGTATATCTTTTCAGATACCCCAACGCAATGCCTTTGAAATTATGTGCATTCCAGTTGTTATTGTTATAGTTTAAAGATTTATCCAAATCGTCAACAGCTTCTTCATAGTTTTTAAAATTTACTTTTAATAGACCGCGGTAATAATAACCATCTCCATTAAATGGGTCTTCTGTTATTGCAGCATTTAAATATATAATAGCAGAGTCATAGTTTTTTAATCCCGCATAACATCCTCCAATATCAATATTGGTTGAATAAGTATCATATTTCAATTTCAAACAATGCTGGTAATCTTCAATGGCAATTCTGAAATCTTCCTTTTTCTTGAAAATATCGCCTCGTAAATTATAACAATACCCGAAATCTTTATCCTTCATCAGTGCTTTGGTAATATATTCATTTGCTGAATCAAGCTCGTCATTATGGATAAAGATATATGCTTTGCATGCATAGCCGTATTTTGTCTCAGGGTATTTTTTAGAAATGTTGTTAGCAGCAAAAAGCAGGGAATCCTCATTATCCATGTCTCTGAATTTTTCAAAAAAAATTCCTGCTTCTTTTTCTTTGCTGCAGGAAGAAAATAATAGTGTAATTGCTAATGCGGTAATTAATAAAATTGTATTTTTCATGGCATTATTATTTTAGAGTTAAAAATCTTAGAAAATATTTACCACTTATTTAAATATATAATTTCTTTTGCTTCTGATTTATTTGTTGTAACATAAATTACAAGGTCAGCTTCCGAATAATTATCTGTAAAATACCATTTATCGCTTTTCAGTGCTTCACTTTTATTTTTTGTTACATACACCTCTTTTGTTGCTTCGCTCCAGCGGGTTGTGATATATACCACCATATCTGCTGAGCTTTTGGATGATGTTATATAAACCAGCTTCGCATATGATGAGCTGAATGATGCTATAATAAGAAAAAGGATAATTGTTATTAATGCTTTCATGTCATTTTCTATTTTTGGCTGTAAGAAATTTTATTTTTTGTTCCAAATAATATTTTCTTTCCCGCAAATTGGGCAGATGAATGTACCTTTAGCAAAATCAGATTTATTTGGATGATATACCGTTTTGCAATCACCGCAAACTTTTATTACCTTCTCAACCGGTTTTTCAGTTGTTTCACCTGTATCTTTTATTACAATTGTTTTTACAATTAAATCGTGCAGTGCCTGCTTCTTTTTTGTAAAAAATGCAATAACGAAGCCAATTGAGCTTAATAACATTGCACTTAAATACATTTTCAAAAAGAACCTTGCAGTTGACCTTCCAAATGAAATATTCCTGTAATACTCGTCCGTTACTTTTATTCCCATAATTTTTTGTCCGATTGTAGCATAATTACCGGTTGTTTCCTGAAAAGCAAAATAGAACCATGGAATAACAATTACACCAATAAACCTCAATAATGCTATTAGCAATGATTCAGATACAGGTATTAAAATATCTATAATATAGTAAAGCAGGAAATAGGCAATGGCAATAATTATAAAATCAATATTAATTGCAATAAATCTATTAAATATTGATGCAAGTTCTATTGTGTACTTTTTATTTTGGTTTAATTCCATTTTGATATTATATTTTGATTTATAATTTCAACTTACGCAAATCAGAAATCATTTTTATTACCGAAAGAAATAAACAGGTAATTCCAGGTTTACAACCTCACACCCCCAACCCGGATTGATTTCGGATTTATGGTATTTTGTTTTTTAATCCGCAATCAGCAATTCACAATCCGCAATTGTATTAGGGGGTAAGATGGTTAATCTACTATAAATACAAAATCTAAAATCTTACCTATGATTTCTCAATACATAAGGTGACTTATAATGTTTATTTCTTAACCGCAACAGTTGCCGTCATCTCAAGGTCATTTTTTAAATCAGATACTTTATACATCCATAAAAGGGTACTTCCGATTTTTTTATAGGCATTTGTTGATATAACATCACCCGGCATATCAAAAGTGTATGTCACTGTATAGTCATTTGAAACCATACTGTTTGCTGCTGATGTATCCTTCAATTGGATATATTTAAATTTCATTCCGTCACTGCCTTCCTCCCACGAAACAGATACATCCCTTAACCCTTTTGCATCGGATATCTTTTTTATATCCGTAAAATTCAGAACAAAGCTTACGTGCTTTGTGCTGTCGGTCAGGTTATCTTCAATTTTCAGATTACTGACACTTGTATAAGGTCCGGAATAATTATTTATAACCTGCTGTTCATCAAAATCAAATTTGCCGAGATTTGTACCCATAGAAAAATTATTCATCTGTGACCAGTAATGTATTTTCATAATACCTGAGCCATCTGCACTAAAGGTTGTTTCCTGCTCGTAATTAACACAGCCCTGGAACAGAACTGCTGCAGTGATGATGATAATAAATGATGCTAATGATTTGTATTGTGATTTCATGTTGTATGGTTTTAATCTTAATTTGAGATTCTGTTTATTATTAATATTGTAAATGCTTTTTCTATCATGCAGAGAGAATGATAAGGAATAATTTAAAAAATATTTTATGCCGCAGCATCATAAAATATATTACTTTCAGCAGCATTATCCTTTGCAGAAAGGAATAGAAAAGAAGGACAATAATTTGAAAAAATGATTATTAATAATACAAATTAAAATTGATTGTAATAATAATCAATTCTATTGTAAAACACTGAAAATATGGGATTTGTCCAAAATGTTGAAGTAAAAAATTTTACACCCCTCTCTCCTGGCATAGGCGTCAAGTTAACAATAGAAAATTTAGGTTGTATATAAAGACAAGGGGTAATATTATTGATATACTTATTTTCCGAATTATGTATATATCATATAAATAACTCTAATCATTAATTTTCTTATTACCCCTTGCCAATCACAATTTAACACAGAGTAAGCACATAAGCGTCAAGTTAAGGATGAAGAGATTCCATCTTTGTTCCTTCAAAGATTGAATTTTTACTTACATATTATTCTATGAAAGAATACTCACACTTACACGGAGAATCTGAAGATGGAATCTCTCAGTGTTGGATTTTTCTTACTTCTTGTTAATTTAAAATTATGCGATAGTTTATTATCTTACCGTTTTTTACCGGATAATCTTACCGGATAAATAGAGATTCCATCTTTTAAATCACAGGTTAATCAAAATTGTCCTTTTATAGAATGATAATTAATTGAGCGTTAATCATGCAAGAAACAAAGATGGAATCTCCTCATCTT
>RPQH01000091.1 GCA_003820375.1 Ignavibacteriota bacterium | reverse complement strand
GCTTCTTTCGAACGGCAAAGCAGGATTAATGGATATCAATCTGAGCCAGCAGCAAAAAGTACTTGATGCTGGTTCATTCGTTTATGATATGAAGGATTACTCTGCCCATATAATGTATGGCAAAGCGCGTGAAGGGCAAACACTTGAAGATGTAAGAGACCTATTGCTTTCTCAAATTGAGCTGGTAAAGAAAGGTGAATACCCCGATTGGATGCTTGAAGCGGTCATAAATAATCTGAAGCTATCCCAGATTAAAGCATTTGAAAGCAACAGGCGCAGAGCAGGTGCCTTTGTTGATGCATTTATAAATGACATACCCTGGGATGAATATATTACAGGAATTCAGCGGTATGAAAAAATCACTAAGCAGGATATTATTGACTTTGCAAATAACAACTACAGGAATAATTATGTTGTAGTTTATAAACGTACGGGTGAAGATAAAAATGTCCAAAAAGTAGAAAAGCCGGAAATAACTCCTGTTAATTTGAACAGATCAGAGCAATCTGAGTTTCTAAAAGCAATTGTTAATACACCCGCTCCCGATATACAACCAGTTTTTGTAGATTACCGGCAGGATATTAAGCAGGCAGTATTAAAAGGCGGAATTCCTGTTTATTACAAAGAGAACACAGAGAACAATACTTTTAATCTTTATTATGTACTTGACAGGGGTACAAATAACGATAAAAAACTGGGACTTGCCACAAGCTACCTTGAATACCTTGGTACGTCAAAATATACTCCGGCACAGATGAAGGAAGAATTTTATAAGCTCGGATGTTCTTTCTCTGTATCAAGCTCATCCGAACAAATTTATGTAAGCTTAAGCGGACTAAGCGAAAATTTCGATAAAGGTGTTGACCTGTTCGAAGAATTATTATCTGATGTACAGCCAAACCAACAGGCACTTGATAATCTTGTTAATGATATACTTAAAGTAAGAGCTGATGATAAGCTCTCGCAGGATAAAATACTTTGGGATGCCATGTATGACTATGCACAGTATGGGCCAAAATCACCTTTTACAAATATTTTATCCAAAGATGAATTAAAAGCTGTTAAACCGGAAGAGCTTATTTCTATAATTAAAAAGATTACATCATACGAGCATATAGTTCTTTATTACGGACCATTAAGTGTTGATGCATTAACACAAACATTGAATGCGAAACATAAAATCCCTGATGTACTTCAGCCATTACCCGTGGAAGTTATGTTCAAGGAGCTTGCTACAGACGAGAACAAAGTATATTTTGTAAATTACCCGGGAATGCTGCAAGCGGAAATTATATTTTTATCAAAAGGAGAATCCTTTAATAAAGATAATGCACCGGTGATTTCGATGTACAATGAATATTTTGGAAGCGGCATGTCAGGTATAGTATTCCAGGAATTAAGAGAATCAAAGGCACTGGCTTATTCTGCTTTTTCAACATTCAGAAATCCCTCAAGAAAGGAAAATGCACATTATATACTTTCTTATATAGGCACGCAGTCTGATAAAATGCCTGAAGCTATGAAAGGATTCATGGATATAATGAATGATTTACCTGAATCAGAAGGTTCATTCAGCTCATCAAAGAACAGTGTTCTTCAGCAGTTAAGAACAACCCGCACTACAAAAACAGGTGTGCTCTTCAATTATTTAGCGGCCAAGAAGATGGGATTGGATTATGATATAAGAAAAGACGTTTATGAAAAAGTACCGGCATTAACTTTTAATGATATTAAAACATTCCAGGAAAACTATATAAAAGGGAAAAAATACACAATACTTGTATTGGGCGATAAAGATAAAATTGATATGAACACATTAAAAAAATACGGGGATGTAAAAACACTTACACTGGAAGAAGTGTTCGGATATTAATTTTTAAGATAATAAATAAAAGCAGCATGGATAGAAATATTTATGCTGCTTTTTTATTTTAAATTAACATGACTTATATTTATTAAGCATGAATTGGACAACTGCTACGAAGTTTTTCAACCATTTGAATTTTTTCTAATACGGGTAATCACTACGAGATTAGTATTTCAGTAAATTGGAATCTTAGTCACTTAACAAACTTAATAAACTTATCCGGCTACTTATATATCACATTCAGTTTCTTCCCGTACGTTTGAATTATATTTCTCATAAATATACTGTTGGGATCATCTCTAACTTTATTCCTTAATTCATTTTTTGCATATTCAATATTCTCTTCCATACCTTTTTCCAGAATATTTTTCTGATAACAATAATTATACGGTGTAATATACTTATACTCATGTTCACTAATCACTTTTTCAAACTTGGGAAGATTTTTAACAAACAATAATGACCTGTCATTCCAGTATACTAATTTCCAAACTTTGGGGTTTTGCGAGAAATAAGAGATGACAGTTTGTTTCATAATTTGCGGTTCGGAAACAATATCGGGAATAACACAGATTGCATAGTCAAAATTATAATCTTCAATTTTCTTTTCATAGCCCGGAAGCTTGGATAATATTGTCTGGTATTCATTCATAATAAAATCATTCAGGTCCCTGCTGTCAAAAAAATCCTTTTTACCTGGAAAATTCCACAGGAAATAACCGCCGCACTCAAATGTATTAAAAGGCCTCTCACCTGTATTGTGTATATTATTTTCTTTTATAAAATTGAACATCTTCTCAGGATAATATTCAGTATCAATTCCAGTCCCTGTAAAACGTGAATAAGTTAAATACTTGTGATATAAAACATTGCCGGGAATGCTAATTATTAATATGACTATTATTGCAGATACCGCTAATTTAACTTCCCTGCCATGATTTATGGAAAACCTAATCTTTTCATTCTTAAAAACGGATAGAACATAACTAACAGCAGCAATAAAAAATATAAATGTAATAAAGAGGAAATCGACTGTAAACCTTAAAGCTCTTAAAGAGTTAAGAGCTAAAATTAAAAACAATACCGCAGCCAGCAGGTCTTTTTTCTTTTTTGCATAATATAATATTAAGAAACCTCCTGCAAGAAAGATAAAATATATCACATTGTGGAATTTACCAAATATCCTGGGATTAAAAGGTGATATCCATTCCATAACAGCTTCCTGAAGCATTTTCATATTTACCTGTGATGAGGCGGCATAATAATATGTAATTAATCCATGTGGATTAATTAACATAACTGCACAGCATAGCGAAAATAATATAAGAAGTTTTATGAACTGCTGTTTGGTGAGAGGTATAATCTCTTTGGCAGAAAATTTATCCGGTTTTAAGTAAATAATTAACTCAACAAGAAGGAACACAGCGAATAAAATTATTCCTAAAACACATCCCATATGCATATTAGCCCAGAGCAAAAACATAAACGGCAAAAAATAAATGCTCTTGGTATTCCTGTTGAAATATTTATAATTCACTAATGCAGATATCAGAAGCACAAAAAATAAATATGTGATAATATGCGGTCGCGGTGTTACCCTTTCAAATATTCCAAAACACAATAAAACAGAAAACAGAATTATTACCGCATAACTTACTTTGAACTTCCTCAAAACAAAAACATATGCAGTAAAGATTAAAGCAAAAACGATTGTTGTTAAGGCACTTAAGCCTGTATATCCAGAAACTGAGAATATTGAAAATGTTAATACATCCCATCCCCACTCTGTAACAAGCCAATGCTGGCCATCAGTTGAAAAGCTAAACACATCTGTTGACGGAATTGAACCTGTTTCAACAATATATCTGCCGGTTGCTAAATGCCAGAAATAATCGTCTTCATTTGTCAGCTTATTGGTTGTAAAGAAGACAAGAAAAACTGCAAAAATCAATAAAAGTATATAATTATAAACCGGATGCTCCGCTGCTTGTTTCATTTGCGGAGCGTGTTTTGATTTGACGTTTTTCTTTGGCATGTGTGAACAAATATAGGACTAATGCAAACAATTATAAATAATAAAGTTAGTGACAAGAGAGCACTGAGAGTTTGGTAATTTCTTTAAGTTTGTTAAGTTCTTTAAGTTTGTTAAGTTACTCAGCCCCTCATTTTCAAATATCCCAACTCTCTGAACTTTCCAAACTCTCCAAACTCTCTGAACTCTCCAAACTCTCCAAAATCTCTGAACTCTCTGAACTCTTCAACTATCCCTAAATTGATATATACAAATAGTCCAATAAATCCATTATTTTTATAATGAATTTAATATTCTAATATATTCTTAACACAATTTTAATATAACGGGGCTAAATTTAACAAAATAAATTAAATTAAAAGTAACTGATGAAAGAAAAAATACTTGTAGTTGATGATGAAAAAGATATATTGGAATTGATAGAATATAATTTATCAAAAAACGGCTACAGGGTACAAACAGCAGCAAGCGGAGAAGATGCTTTAGAACTGGTAAAAGAAAATGACTATGACCTGATAATGCTGGACCTTATGCTGCCGGGTGTTGATGGATTTGATATTTGCAAAATCATCAAATCGGATAAGCAAAAAGCGAATATACCTATTGTGATGGTAACAGCAAAGTCTGATGAAGCGGATAGAGTTGCAGGTCTTGAGATTGGTGCAGACCATTATGTAACTAAGCCATTTAGTCCAAGAGAATTATTAGCAATAGTGAAAGCCACTTTGCGCAGAAGACCTGCAATAGAAGAAGAAAAACCAATAATTGAAAGAGGAGATTTAAAAATTCACATCGGGAGGCATGAAGTTACTTTCAGGGGAAAAGTAATTGAATTAACTCATCTCGAATTCAGAATACTTCTCACACTTGCAAAAAAGCCCGGCTGGGTCATGACACGCTACCAAATAGTAGATTCAACAAGAGGCGAAGGTGTATCGGTTACAGATAGGTCTATTGATGTTCATATTGTTTCATTGAGAAAAAAACTTGGTGAAGCAGATTACATAGAGACTGTCCGCGGTGTTGGATATAAATTTAAGGAGATATACAATTGATAAGACCGCAGTTTTATTGGAAATTATTATATCCTTACCTGATACTACTGATATTCTCATTAATAGTTTTCGGCTTTTTCTTTGTAAGCACAATTCAGAATTATTATATAGACCGCACACTTGAGTTCCAGATACAAACAACTCTTGCCGTGAAGGAAGATCTGAACTACCCCGTTCTTGATACCACAAACCTGCAGGAACGGTTAAAAAGAATGGATAAAATTGCGGGATTAAGAATAACAGTAATAACACCTGCCGGACTGGTTATCGGTGATTCAAGAGAAAATCCTTTTTCAATGGATACCCATAACGACAGACCTGAAATTGAGGCAGCACTCAAGGGAGACACAGGACATTCAATCAGGTATAGCCATACATTAAGAACCGATATGATATATGCCGCAGTACCTCTTTATGATTCACAAAACAATGTCAGAGCCATATTAAGAACTTCAATACCGCTTAACATAGTTTATTTCCATTTTTCAAATATATATCCAATAGTAATTGCCGGTGGTATATTAATTATTATAATTGCTTCGTTTATAGGAATGTTCATTTCCCGCCGTCTTGGTATTCCCCTGCTTGAAATGCGCAATGCTGCTAAAAGATTTTCAATGGGCAATTTCAAGCAAAAAATATTTCCGCCAAAAGACCGGGAGCTGAAAAGTTTAGCCGATTCACTTAACTCAATGGCTGTCCAGCTTGATGAAAAAATAAGTATTATCAGCGAACAAAAGAATCTTCAGCAGGCAGTATTAGAAAGTATGAAAGAAGGTGTAATTGCAGTTGATTATGATGAAAGAATTTTATTAATTAATAAAACCGCCGAACAGATCCTTTTACTTAATGAAGGAAAAAACAAAGGAAAAACCTTACAGGAAGCAGTCAGAGTATCAGAGATACAAAAGTTCTTCAAGAAAGTAATTAATGAAGGAACTTCGCAGGAAGAAGATGTAATAATACAGTTCGGATTAGATAAAACATTACAGTTGAGCGGCACAGTATTATTTGATTCGGATAATTATAAAATTGGCGTGCTAGTAGTGCTAAACGATATATCAAATCTAAAGTATCTTGATACATTAAAGCGTGATCTTGTGGCAAATGTATCTCACGAATTGAAAACTCCCATAACAACAATAAAAGGCTTTATTGAAACTCTCAGGGAAGGTGCTATAGATAATCCGCTCAAATCAGAAAGGTTTCTAGATATTATTTACAAAAACACTGAACGTTTAAATGCAATTGTTGAAGACCTTTTGAGCTTATCACGCATAGAGCAGAGTTCATCAACAAAAGAATTAAAATTTAATGAACAGAAAATATGTTCAATTCTTGAAACAGCATACGAAGATTATAAACATAAAGCCGGAGAAAAAAATATAAATATCAAAATAAACTGTGACTGTGAACTAACCGGAAATGTAAATAAGCTTTTAATAGAGCAGGCAATCGGCAACCTGGTTGATAATGCAATAAAGTACAGTGACAAGAATAAAGAAATAACGGTAGAAGCAATAGAAGAAAACGGTTCACTAATATTGAATGTTCATGATGAAGGATATGGCATATCAAAAGAACATTTTCCGCGTCTATTTGAACGATTTTACAGGATAGATAAATCACGCAGCCGTGAGGTTGGCGGAACCGGATTAGGTCTGGCAATAGTAAAGCATATTGCACAGGTTCATGGCGGCACAGTGGAAGTAAGTTCAACACCCGGCACTGGCAGCGTTTTTACAATAAAAATACCTGCATAAAAATAGCTTAGATTTCCTTTTCCTCTATACCCTTCTTCTTAACAGAATCTTAACAATCCCTTAATACATGCCTCAATCTTCTATTATAATTTGCATAATATAAACAATACTTTAAATAAAAAATTAGATTAAATGAAAAAATTAACAATTACATTCATACTTTTATTTGCAGTGATACTATCGGCAAGTATAGTTGGATGCGGACGAAAGCAGAATAATTCGGTCAACAAAAAAAGTATTACAATAAAAGGTTCAGATACAATGGTTCACCTGATGAGTACACTTGCAGAAGAATTCATGAAAAAAACACCGGGTGCCCAGGTATCGATAACAGGCGGCGGCTCTGGAACAGGCATTGCAGCTTTGCTAAACGGTACAACAGATATTTGTGCATCATCAAGAGATATGCAGGAGAAAGAAAAAAAACAGGCACAGGAAAAAAACATTAACCCTGTTGAAAAGACCATTGCTTATGACGGCATAGCTATTGTTGTTCATCCTGAAAACCCTGTTAAAGAGTTTACACTGGAACAAATAAAGAAGATATATACCGGTGCTTATACAAACTGGAAGGAAGTTGGCGGACCGGATCAGCCGATAAGTATACTTTCAAGGGAAAGCAATTCCGGGACTTACGTTTTCTTCCAGGAACATGTTTTAAACAAAGAAGATTATGCAAAATCGGTTCGTTTGATGTCAGCATCTTCTGCAATAATACAAACTGTAACAGAAGATAAATGGTCTATAGGTTATGTTGGGCTTGGATATACAAAAGATGCTAAGGTAAAAATTTTACCCGTAAAAAAAGATGCAAACTCTCCGGCAGTTAGTGCTTCACATGAAACAGTTTTAAATAAAACATATTCAATAGCAAGACCGCTTTATTTATATTTTAACGGAGAGCCAACTGGAAACAGTAAAATCTTTTTAGAATTTTGTGAATCGCCGGAAGGGCAAAAAATAGTTGAAGAAACCGGATACATTACCCTTAAATAAAAAAGAGACTTTATACTTAAGCAAAGTAAATAAAGCTCTCTGGAAAGATAAATTAGTTAAATATTACCTGCTGGGCAATGGCTCATTATCCATAGTAATAGTTGTACTGATTTTTCTATTCCTGTTCAAAGAAGCTATACCATTAATTCAATTTCCGGGAGTACAGGAACTGCTGAATGCAGACTGGACTCCTGTATCTTTTCAAAAAGAATCATTTGGGTTACTCCCGTTAATTACTGGTTCATTATTAGTAACGGTTTTAGCTACAATAATTGCCATTCCATTCGGAATAATAGGTGCAGTGTATATTTCCGAAGTTGCAAATTCCAGAGAAAGAGAATTTTTAAAACCATTTATAGAGATATTAGCAGGTATACCATCAGTAGTACTTGGCTTTTTCGGGCTGGTAGTAGTGGCACCGTTGATAAAAAATATATTTGGTCTTAACAGCGGATTAACTGCACTTACAGGTGCTGTGCTTCTTGTTTTTATGGCAATACCAACTATTATTTCAATATCGGAGGATGCATTGAAAAGTGTTCCTGCTGCTTATAAAGAAGCATCATTAGCACTTGGAGCAAGCAAGCTTAAAACAATTTGGAAAGTTGTAGTGCCCGCAGCATTATCCGGAATAGTTGCTTCAATAATGCTTGGTATGGGAAGGGTTATAGGTGAAACAATGGCGGTAATGATGGTCACAGGTAATGCAGCAATGGTAACATTAAATCCATTTACTTCAGTGAGAACTATGACTGCAACTATAGCGGCAGAAATGGGTGAAGTTACATATCAAAGCCCGCATTACAGTGCCCTTTTCTGGGTTGGTATTGTTTTACTTACAGCTACTTTTATTTTGAATATGATTTCTTACAAAGTACTCAAAAGATATGGTATCTACGAAAACAAATAAAAAAAATCCTGAAACAGTAATATACTGGGCAATGAGAATTATAACTTATATTATAGTTTTTATTATTGCATACATAATTTTAGATATTGTGATAAAAGGTTTAGGTGTTATATCATGGGAATTCCTCACAGCAGACCCGAGAAAAAGCGGGGGCGAAGGCGGTATCTTCCCTGCTATAATCGGTACTTTATATCTTGTCACCGGGACTATCATTATAGCTTTGCCGTTAGGAATGCTAAGTGCGGTATACCTGACTGAATATGCAAAACAATCCCGGCTCACTAAAGCAATAAGACTTGCAATAATAACACTTGCAGGCGTGCCCTCTATAGTTTTTGGATTGTTTGGGCTTGGGTTATTTGTAATTTATTTCGGCTTTGGTGCATCTATTATATCGGGAAGTATAACACTTGCATGTATGATACTGCCAACAATAATTGTAGCAAGCGAAGAAGCTTTAAAAGCAGTACCCGGTTTTATGAGGGAAGGAAGTATGGCGTTGGGTGCAACTAAGTGGCAGACAATTTATAAAAATGTTTTACCGTATGCTATTCCGGGAATGCTTACAGGTGCAATACTTGGAATCGGAAGAGCTGCCGGTGAAACAGCTCCTATTTTGCTAACAGCTGCAGCTTTTTTTCTTCCCGAATTGCCCACTTCCATATTTGACCCTGTAATGGCTTTGCCGTATCATTTGTATATACTGGCAACCCAGCATCCCGATGCACAAAAGATTTTGCCTATGCAGTATGGAACGGCACTTGTTTTATTAATTCTAGTAGTTGGTTTAAACTTAATTGCAATCGTGCTGCGGATGAGATTCAGGAAGAAATACAGATGGTGAGGAGTTTTTAAGGTTTTTAAGGTTTTTAAGGTTTTTAAGGTTTTTAAGGTTTTTAAGGTTTTTAAGGTTTTTAAGGAAGAAGCTGATTATTCCGAAGTTTGACGTTTCACGTTTGACGTTTCACGTTTGACGTTTCACGTTTCACAGCATATAGATAAGAATAGTAAATAAAAATGTATAATGTTTAAAACAGAAAATTTCATTAATATTGAAGATAAATCGTACCCAAAAGTGGATATATTAAAAAACGAAAAGGTAAAAATTGAAGTAAGAGATGTGAACTTCTTTTATGGTGATGTGCAGGCTTTGTTCAACTTGAATCTTGATATCCCCGAAAGGAAAGTTACTGCATTAATAGGACCCTCCGGCTGCGGGAAATCTACTTTCCTGCGTTCTTTGAACAGAATGAATGATATAATAGACGGAACACGTGTGGAAGGTAAAATACTAATTGAAGGAGAAGATATTTATAATAATTCCACAGATGTTGTATCACTTAGAAAAAAAGTAGGTATGATATTCCAGAAATCAAATCCATTTCCAAAATCAATATTCGATAATATTGCTTATGGACCAAGGATACATGGAATAAAAAATAAGAATACGCTAATGGAAATTGTTGAGACATGTCTTAACCGCTCAGCATTATGGGATGAAGTAAAAGACAGGTTAGATAAAAATGCTTTAGGGCTATCGGGCGGGCAGCAGCAAAGATTATGTATCGCGCGTGCACTTGCCATTGAACCCGAAATATTATTGATGGATGAACCTGCTTCGGCACTTGACCCGAAATCCACATCAAGAATTGAAGACCTTATTGCCGCATTGAGAAAAGATTATACTATCATTATTGTTACACATAATATGCAGCAGGCGGCAAGAGTATCCGATTATACTGCTTTCTTTTATGAAGGTCATTTAATCGAGTATGACAAAACAAAAAAGATATTTACAAAACCAACTCAAAAACAAACTGAAGATTATATAACCGGAAGATTCGGATAATTAAGAGAGGAATTATAAAATGCCTTATTACTGGCAAAAAGAAATTGAGAATTTAAAAAAGTTAATCCTGAGCCTGGGAGCGATAGTGGAAGAGCAAATCCAGAAAGCAATGTTTGCTCTTGAAAGGCGTGATGAGAACTTAGCAGTTGAAGTTATTAACAGGGATGAAGAAATTGATAAGCTGGAAATAGTAATAGAAGAAGAATGTCTGAAAATACTAGCATTATACCAGCCGGTAGCAATTGAGCTCCGTTTTGTTGTTGCAGTTTTGAAAATGAACAATGACCTTGAAAGAATTGGAGACCTTGCTGCAAATATAGCAGAACGTGCGCAGTATCTATCAAAAAGAGAAAGAATTGCTTTGTTATCTGAGTTTCCGGAGGCTGCACAAAAAGCCCAGCTAATGGTCAGGAACAGCCTGGATTCATTGGTCAACACAGACCCCAAATTGGCTAAACAGGTGTGTGCCGCAGATGATGAGGTTGATGCACTAACAAAACAAATGCTGAAAAAAACAATAACTGCAATAGAAAAGGAACCTTCCCGTGCAAGCGATTACATCAGTGTGCGTTCCATATCCAAGAATCTTGAACGAATAGCCGATTCAGCCACAAACATTGCCGAAGACGTGGTTTATTTATGCACCGGTGAGATTATCCGCCATAAAGGCGAGGAGTTAAGTGAAGAAAAACCGTAAATAACCGTTAATTTATATAATACTTACATACAGTGCCTCTTTAAGTATAAAGATTATTGAAAAAATAAAGTTATTAAAAAATCATGACTTTACTTTAGATTTGTTTTTTTCAATTCTTTATAGCATCTTTCGTATTGATAGGTATAATTTAATTATATTTATCTTATCTAAACATTTCTTCTAATTTCTTAACATAACATAACAAAGAAAAATCTTATGCTAAAGAGATTTTTACCAAAACAGGAAAAGTTCTATGACAGCTTAAATGAGATGGCAGAGAGCATTTTGAAGGCGGCTAATCTATTGAATGATATGATTCTTGACCATGAACGCCACACAGAATACTCCAGCAAAATTCATCTTCTGGAAAACGTATGTGATGATATGACACATACAATTATAGGTGAACTGAATGAAACGTTTATCACTCCGATAGACAGGGAAGATATTTATGAGCTCACCAATTCAATGGATAATATAATCGACAGCATAGATGTTATAGCCAGCAGGTACAACCTTTACAAGATAAAAAATCCCATGCCGTATGGCCCTCAACTTGTTAGTATACTTCTAAAGCAGGTTGAAACACTTTGCATAGCAATTAGTGAATTAAAGAATAATGAAAATATTTTTGAGAAACTTGTTCTAATAAGAAACCTTGAAACGCAGGGAGATATAGTTTTCAGGGAAGCCATTGGTTCATTATTCGAGCTGGAAAAAGATCCAATAGAGCTAATTAAGAAAAAAGAAACTCTTGAAAATATTGAGCGGGCAGTTGATAAATGCCAGACTGCTACCATAGTAATAGAAAGCATTTTAATTAAATACGTATAATATATGCTTGAACTTGTACTAGTTGTAATTTTAATAGCTCTTATATTTGATTTCTTAAACGGTTTTCATGATTCGGCTAATTCAATAGCAACAATAGTTTCAACCCAGGTTTTATCTCCGCAAAAAGCAGTGCTCTTCGCTGCTTTTTTTAATTTTGTAGCTGCTTTTACTCTGGATGTAAATGTAGCTAAGACAATAGGTAAAGGTATTGTTAATCTTAATGAAGTTGATATTTATGTAATAGCGGCAGGATTGTTAGGTGCAATTATCTGGAATTTGATTACCTGGTATTATGGAATACCTGTAAGTTCTTCTCATGCATTAGTAGGCGGATATGGTGGAGCAGCAGTCATAAAACTTGGATTTGGAGCTTTAATATTAAGCGGATGGATAAAAATTGTTGCTTTTATTTTCATAGCGCCTTTAATTGGTTTTATTTTCGGTCTTGTAAACATGTTTATTACAACATGGATAGTAAGAAATCAAAAACCACGAAAAGTAGATAAAGTTTTCAGGCGGTTACAGCTTGTTTCTGCCGCTTTGTACAGCTTCGGTCATGGAACAAACGATGCACAAAAAACTATGGGTATAATTGTCAGTGTTCTTGTAGCTGCAAATTACCTCGATCATTTTTATGTCCCATTTTATATTGTGCTGCTGTGTCACTTCGCAATTGCAATGGGTACTATGTTCGGCGGATGGAGAATTGTAAAAACAATGGGAATGAAGATAACAAAGCTTCGTCCTATTGGCGGGTTTGCTGCTGAAACTTCAGGAGCACTTACTCTAATAGGTACTGCTTTGCTTGGTATTCCCGTCAGTACTACTCATACAATTACCGGTGCAATAGTTGGTGTTGGAAGCTTACAGCGGCTTTCTGCAGTAAGGTGGGGTGTTGCAGGCAAGATAGTCTGGGCATGGATATTAACTATTCCGCTTTCTGCATTATGCGGAGGATTAATATATTTGCTTGTATCACAGTTCCTGTAAAACTTTGCAGGATTTCTACCCTCTTTACTTATGGAAGTATGTAATTTTGTTTACCGAGTTTTCCGGTAAATCTATCCATTCAATTATACATATGTTCAACCCTATCTTCGAGTATCTTCCTCGTAAGTGGTTTTTTACTTATCTCTTTTGTGACCGGTTCTATACCAAGACTTTTAAATGTGGATAAATAAATTATAAACAATGTAGTGAACAAAGGTACTATTTCTGTATATACCCTGCATTCTTCAATACATATAAAAGAAAACCCTATTAGAATATACGGAATAAATGTAAGGTTCAAATATAGTTTCCCGGGATTCATTGATTGAGTCAGCACCTTCCATTTTTTTGAAAACAATAGAATAATAACAAATATATACAACCCTCCGAAACTTGTAATAATATCTTTCAGGTAAATAATATTGCGGAGTCTTACTACATCGTATATTGTCTGTATATTAATACCAATTTTATCGTAAACAAAATTACCCGGACTGTCAATATAAATAAAATAGAGAGCTGCTTTAATAATTATAAATGCTGAAGAAAGAGCAATTACTCTCAATATAATTTTTTTCGAAAAAATATTTTTATAGTTATAAAATATAAAAGCGAAAATAAGCAATACAGCAGTTTCTTTATTCAGGACAGCAAAAACAAACGTTATAAGGAGATAATAAAATTTTTCTTTAATAATTAAATAAGAACCGAGTACAAAAAATAAAATCGCAGTAAAATCATAGAACTGGCAGTAATAAGTATTATTAAGAATGTAATTCCACAACATGGCATAACCTAAGAATGGTGCTAAGAACATACTTACCCAATCGGGACGAAAATATTCCCTGAGAAAAAGGCGGTAAATAACAAAAGTAAGATATATGACAAACCATGTATAAATAGTAAATACAGTTATTTCAGGCAGCAGTCCGAATAATGTCAGCGGCTTGATAATATATGGAACAAGTACACGGTATTGATAAACTTTAAGTGCTGTACCATTGTACACTTCGGGAACACTACAAAACGGCAGAAAATAATGTGTCTTTATTATTAACTGGTAATATAGATATGTAAATGACCCCGCTGCCATCAGGTAGTAAATATGCACAATAAAAGGAAGCTTAGTGATTTGTTTATTAATATTCATGATATTAATAAAATATTTATATTACCCCTGTTATTTGAACTAATATAGCGATTATAGAATTTTAAATACATAATAAAATAGAGGTTTGTAAAGCTAAAATTAAATATTAAATACAGCTCAAAATACACATTATATCCGGAATTTTAATTTATCTCGAAAAAAAACTGCGGCATAGGAGGTGGATTGTTTGTTATCCACTTATTGTCGTAATAAATTGAATCACACAGCTGCCAGCCGCCTTTGTGGGGTAAGTTAAATTTCCCACGGTATACACCATCCGGACTTGATACAGGATTAACATTGCCTGTTGATTGAATATATGTACTGTCAAGCTTGTAAACCGATATAGACATAACAGCATTATCTATCTGTTCAAAATTCAACAGCTGAAAATCGGTTTTATGAAGCAGCAATTGTATATCGTTCATCCCCGGTACAACTTTAAACGGTTTAACAAGCGAGATAGTATAATTGCATTGTTCTGACTGGTCATATATTAAACGCCATTGTTTTGTGCTGTCATATTTTGTATACATAGGGACTGAATCTGAGATAAAAGAATTACTGTTCTCATCTACATAAGTAAACACCCCGTACCATATTACATCCGGCGGACCGGTTACCATATTGAAAATTGCATATCCTTTATAATATCCTGTGCCAGCATCATACAAAAATTTTTCCGATACGGCAGTACTGTGCAGGAAGGTTGGAGTCATCCACATTTTAGGAAAAAACTTTACATAACCTTTTGTCTGAACTGCGTTTCCTTTTTTCACTTTCATAAAGATATCGTTATACCCTAAAGTTAACGAGTCGTTTCCTGTAATAAACAGCTTTATATTAACCTCACCTATATCAACTGATACTATTTCATTGTAGGATACGGGAGAAGGGTTATTAACCACAATGCTGTCACTGCAGCTTATCATGAATATCAAAGCAGCAGCCAAAGTGCATATAATTATGTTTTTCATATGGCATAAAAATAGGACTATTCTGAAATGAATTCCAGAGAAAAAGTAATGTTGAAAAAAAGTGGAATTATGACCACCAAATCCATTTTTGGAGCAGGATTTTCCATACTTTTATTTCTATTGAATTCCTGTAAATGAAATGAGATATTAAAGTGAAATCGCTTTAAAATTTAAATCACTGAACATGAGAACAAAACTAATACTCATTTCATTTGCCCTGCTTTTAACAGTAAGCTCAGCAATAGCACAGGATAATTCCGTAACAGGCGCATTTTCCTGTTACCAAAAGAAAATATCAACACCGCAGTTATATTCAGGTGAATGGGATTCTCCAAATGCCCCCAAACATAAATTCGATGTACTTGATTACAAATTGAACGTTGATATTTACAATTGCTTCTTATCACCTTACCCGAAAACATTTACAGCTTATGTAATAGTTAAGTTCAGAGTTGATACGGCACTGAGCTCAATTCAGTTAAATGCACTTAATACATCTCTCCAGATAAATTCTGTGGGTATGGCAGGTGCTTCATTTACTCATACCAACAACATAGTAACGATTACTCTTGACAGGACTTATAACCCAAACGAAATTGCAGAAGTCAGGGTTAATTACCAGCATCTCAATGTAGCTGACCAGGGATTATATACAAGCAACGGATTTGTATTCACTGACTTCCCTCCCGAGGGTGCCAGAAAAGTCTTTCCCTGCTGGGACAGGCCATCTGATAAGGCGACATGGGACCTTACAGCTAAAGTACCGCTGAATGCCCGCCTTGGCTCTAATGGCAGGTTAAACGATTCCCTTGTTACAGGTGATACCATTTATTATCACTGGATAAGCAGAGACCCCATTGCGACGTATTTAATGGTTATGACCGGAAAGATATCATATAATCTTGATATCATTTACTGGCATAAGATTTCAAATCCAAACGACAGTATCCCAATACGATTTTATTTTAATACAGGCGAAAATATAACCGCTGCAAAACAAAGAATGATACCGATGACCACTTATTATTCTCAAAGATTCGGTGAATACCCGTTTGAAAAAGCCGGCTTTGCTACACTTAACAACCAATTTACATGGGGCGGCATGGAGAATCAAACGTTAATCAGCCTCATGCCTAACGGCTGGACTGATGCATTAATGTCTCATGAATTTGCACACATGTGGTTCGGTGACCTTGTTACCTGCGGTACCTGGGCTGACGTATGGCTTAATGAGGGTTTTGCAACTTACTGTGAAGCTTTATGGATTGAAAACAATTCCGGGTATGCCGGATATAAAAACAGTGTGAACAGTTTTGCAAACACATACCTCTCTCAAAATCCAGGCTTCCCTATGTATAATCCTGCATGGGCGGAAAATACTCCCGGCATTAATACACTATACAATTATGCTGTGATATATTGCAAGGGTGCAGGTGTGCTTCATATGCTGAGATATACAATCGGTGATTCGTTGTTTTTTGCTTTCCTGAATTCTTATGCAACAGATACTACCGATTTCAAGCATAAGACTGCAGTAACGGATGATTTCACAACAAAGCTTAACCAGGTTACAGGACAGGACCTGACGTGGTTCATGAACCAGTGGGTAAAACAGCCCAATCATCCTGTTTACCAGAATGCATACAGTATTACCAATATTGGCGGCGGTAACTGGAAAGTTAATTTTATTGCTAAACAAATACAAACAAATACACCTTTCCATAAAATGCCGGTACAGGTTAAAGTTGCATTCACCAGCGGACCCGATACAACCATCCGTGTAATGAATGACGTTAATAACCAGGAGTATGAATGGACATTTAACAGGCAGCCCGCAGCAAGCAATCCGGTTGTGTTTGACCCCGGAAATGATATTGTATTAAAATCTGCAACAACAGTAATAGGCATAGAAGAATTATCCGAAGTTCCGTTTGAATTTGCATTACATCAGAATTATCCTAATCCGTTCAACCCGGTTACAAGCATTAAATTTGATATCCCCAAAAGAGCATTTGTTACATTAAAAATATATAATGTATTGGGTGAACTGGCTGCCGTGCCGGTAAATGAGATTAGAAATCCGGGAAAATATACATTAGAATTTGACGGCAGCAATCTGCCCTCAGGTATATATTTTTATGAAATCAATGCCGGAAGTTTTACAGATGTGAAGAAAATGGCATTAATCAAATAGTGATATAGTGAAATAGTGAAAATTCGTAATTTTAAAAGGTATTCTTGAAAAAGGATGCCTTTTTTAATAAATAATAAAATTTCAGCTCATCACTCTCTTACTCTTCATTGTTAATTGCTCATTGCTAATTGCTAATTGATAATTGTCCTTAGGGTATTTTTCAGTATATATTTTTTTCAGCTTTCCAAAATCTAACCAAATCCGTGAGCAGCTTTTTACAGCAATATTACGACATGCTATTATATATCTATATATTATCAAAGAACGGTTACTTTTGCTTATATAGCTATATAAGCACCTCTGTTATAATTTAATATAGTGATTATTCATTGTCAAGTTCTATATAAAAATAGTTTGGATATTAAGAACAATTGCGAGCGAAGCGTGGCAATCCCGTCAATTTTAGCAGAATTTACAATTATAAGAAGTTAGATGTCAGAGGTTAGAAGTAAGAAAAATCAATATGCGATTAGACCGGAATGTGAATAAAATAAACCGGAAATACCTTAAAGTATTACTTTAACTCTCCAACAACAGCGACAATAATTTGCTACCGGATTTTTCCCATAGCGATAATGGTTAATGATATAGTGAAGTTTTATTTTTCGAAATAAACCGCATTTCTTTCACAAAATCGCTATTTTATTCATAGCATCCCTATGAATTTGACGGAGCTAACTTCTTATACTGCAATGAGTTAACCCCTGTTTTCCAAAAACGATAACCCAACTTGATACCAACTTGAACCCAACTCCGACACAACTTGACCCCAACTTGGCTCTGTTTTGAACCCAACTCCGAATTTTTGTGGAGAAAATCCACACTCGGCACAATTGAGACGCTGACCGGATTAGTTAGTTGACTAATGAGCAGCATTTTGGGAGGCAATGTCAGGTTTGTGATGTTAGCAAAGAATGAAAATCCCGCCTGCCTGCTCTGACAGGAAGGGATGATATTATGTAGCAATACATCTCCGGCATGAAGGAAAATCCCGAAGGGATGACATTATTAGTTTTTAAAGAATATCAATAGTTAATCTCAATCATTAATAATGTCATCCCTTCGGGATTCTATTTCCGGGTGAAAAATTCATTCTACCATAATATCATCCCTTCGGGATTTCTTCTTTTTAAGTAAGGTGTAAGGTTTGTCCTGGAGATGTTAATAATCTAACTAAGATATTGTATACAAACATTTATTAAACTTCGCAGGAGCTGCCATAATACTTTAGGAAATGGGTAACTTCTACGAAGTTGCTCCATTTATTTTTTGTATTTTCTAATATAGCCAATCACTATGTGATTTATGTTTGCGTTCATGCTCACCCCCCGTGTCATTCCAGAAAACGATTGTGGTAATTATCCATTGTCGAAAATATAAATCATGTAGTGATTACCTATATTAGAAAACGATTGTGGTAATTATCCATTGTCGAAAATATAAATCATGTAGAGATTACCCATATTAGAAAACGATTGTGATAATTATCCATTGTCGAAAATATAAATCATGTAGTGATAACCTATATTAGAAAACGATTGTGATAATTATACAATTTGGTAAATATAAATCACGTAGTGATTACCCATATTAGAAAACGATTGTGATAATTATACAATTTGGTAAATATAAAT
>RPQH01000090.1 GCA_003820375.1 Ignavibacteriota bacterium | reverse complement strand
GTCTCTCATGGATATTTTTAAAAGACCGGATAATTATTAATCGAGGACACTGGCAGAATAAGGGCGAGGTCGGGTCTAGGGGTCAGAGATGTAAAAGATTCAATGAATTATATTTTCCACTAGCTTTAGCTAGTGGGTTAAAACAAAAAATTATCCGGACTTTAGTCCTGAAGTAAACTTCAGATAAAATTCCGGTCATGGCTAAAGCCCACAAATTTTCCGGTTAACCCACTAGCTGAAGCTAGTGGAAATATTTTTAATAATTCTGTAAAGTAAGTGCATATAGTGTATGTAGAGACAAGGGGTTCGTACTGCCAGTGTCCTCGATTAAAAATAATTCTGTATCTGTAAAACATCCATGAGAGACCTGACTGCAGCAGGTTTACCTGGCTTTGACAGGCAGGCACTGGCAGTACATCAATTTTCCAAATATTGAAGATTAGAAACATAGTGCAATTGTAAATCCTCCAATTCTTCATTCTTAATTTTTTATTGAACATAATCCCTTGTCAAACAACCATTGTAAATCCTCCAGTCATCTTAAGCTGACGCTTGTGTCAGGTGAATTTTTGTTAATCTAAGTTCTTTCTTTCCATATCATATGCATCAATTAATTTAAGCTAATCCATATTGTCAAACTAACACTTGACACTGCCTCTTATTTTTCAATTCGCAATTCACAATCCGAAATTCGAAATTATCGGAGTTGGGTTCAAAACAGTGCTAAGTTGGGTTCAAGTTGTGTCGGAGTTGGGGTCAAGTTGGTATCAAGTTGGGTTATCGTTTTTGGAAAACAGGGGTTAAGTCATTGCAGTATAAGGAGATAACGCCGTCAAAGATGTGAGATTTTCGATTCAAGATTTGCGATTTTGAACCGGAATCACAACTTTTTCATAAAAATAAAAATTCACTATATCATTAACCATTATCGCTATGGGAAAATTCCGGTAGCAAATATTTGTCGCTGATATTGGAGAGTTAAAGTGATACTTTAAGCATCTTCCGGATTATTTTCTTCACACCCCGGTTCAAATAGTGAAATAGCGAAATAGTGAGATAGTGAGATAGTGAGATAGTGGTTTATTGGATATGAAAATATGCTCAAATAAGCACTCTAAACACTCTATACACTCTAAGCACTCCACTCACTCCAAACTATTTTCATCAAAAACTTGACAATAAGTGATAACTATATTAAATTATATTGATGGAGCTTATATCAATATATAAGCATCATTAACCGTTCTTTGATAATATCGTTATGAGTTATACCACGTCGTAATATTGTTTAAAAATGCGGCTAACGAAATCAGTTAGATTTTGGAAGGATGAAAAAAATATGTACTGAAAAATGCCCTAAAGAGTCGGGAGTTCAAGAGTCAAAATTGATTAAATTATAAAAAAAGCGTCCTTATTCAGAACGCCTTAATAAATTTATTTATTTAATTCACATTAATTAGCGAAATTCACATGGTATTATTTTATCAGTACCATCTTTTTGCTCATCACAAAATCTCCGGCTTCAAGCTTGTAAAAATATACTCCGCTTGGATAATTTGATGCATCCCATTCAATTTCATATGTTCCTGCATTTTGTTTTTGATTAACTAGCACAGCTGTTTCCCTGCCCATTACATCATAGATTATTAACCGGACATAATTGCCCGCTGCCAATTGATAATTGATAATTGTTTTCGGGTTGAACGGGTTTGGATAATTCTGATTCAGATTATATTCATACGGAATATTGTTGTTATTGATGACACCGACAGGTGCGTCATTAGTATCTATGTACATATTATAAACCTCTCCTCCGTTACCGAATGTTCTTGCATGAACTTTCTTTCCGCTTGCAGTTACCGTGCTTCCGTCATTGGATATACTGCACCAGAAGGATGAACCGACTGCATTTACGGCAAAAATCGGGATATTTGTCAATGATGATACTTTCCATACAACCATATCATTATTTGCATTATTCAAATCACCCCAGCTTGCTGCTACCAACACATTGCCGTTTTTCGAAAAAGCAACACACTGGACTTCATCACCGAATCCTCCATATGTCCAGATTGGAGTGCTGTTCGTTGTTCTGAAAAGCTTGACTTTACCGTCGTAACTGCTGCTTGATAAAAAATTCAAAGTACCGCATGCTAAATATTGTCCGTTATTGGAAATATCAACCGTAGTCATCCAGTTATAATATATTCCCGGCGGTTCCTGGTGAGTCCAGAGGAAGTTATATGTATTGCCGCTCCTTTGATAAACCCTAACGAAACCGTTGTAATTGATAGTTGCAATATAATTACCATCACCGCTGATTGCCTGTGGCGACTGGGTTCCGTTATTGCTTGAAGGATTAATTAAACCCTGATATATGATTTGACCGGTGTAGGTTCTTATGATATAAAAACCTCCGTAAGTATTGACTATAGCAAGTGAGTCATTGCCGCAGATTCTAATGCCCTGGATACCTGAGCCGCCTGCGCCTGTTTGCCCTGTAACTATTTTCCATGAAGGTTGAGCAGAATCTTTATAAATACCAAGTATATAGCTTGAATCACCAAATATAGAAGGAGATGTGCCTGCAATTATAAATGTACCGTTATTTGTTATGTCAATTGCACTGCCTACAGCACTGGAAATTGGCAGTGATGACAGGTTATAATTTAATATGGGTGTTGAGCTTGTTCTGTTAAAAGCCAGGATTTGCTTATGAGAAGCAGAAGCAATTACTCCGCCTGTATCTGAAATTGCGACATTATTGGTAAATGTAGTCGGGTCGGTCATATATTCCCACAAGGGATTATTACTTTCATTGTTATATAAAGAAACCCTTTGTGTATTTAATCCCCAGCCGGTAACTTCATACAACCCTGTTCCGCTGGTTGCATTTCTGTCCCCGATTGCAATAGGGTCGGTGAATGACCACCTTACCATGGAATTATTCAAAGGGGAATTTTGGAACACCACTGGAGGGGTTGCAATATTCTGAGAGTAGTTTCCCGTTTCTGCCGGGTTGGTTACTGTTCTCAGTACGATATTCCCGTTGACATTTTGATATTGCAGGAAAGAACCTGTAACAACTGCGTTATCTGACTGGGAGAAAATATGTGCAGTTAACGGAAATAAAAACAATAAAGAAAGAATTAGTTTTGCCATTTAATTTATTCATTAATTATTAAATACTAATTATTTATACAATTTTATATTCCTGAATAAAAAAAATTAGTACTCATGGCAAGAACTAACCTAAACTCTGCTGAGAACTGTGTGCCTGTTACTTTTCTTTAGATGTAGATTTTATTTTCTGCATGTACTTCCGGATAAGCAGTTCATACTCATCGCTGTAACTTTCTTTTTGTAGATCAAGAGCATCCTGATTGATGCCGTTGATTACTTCGGGACGTGATATTATAATTTCAGGGGGTGATACTCTGTCGAAATCTTTACCCGGGCGTGATTCCCGTTTCTGTTCAAAATCTTTCTCTCTTGCTGAAAGCTGGAAGTCAAGCATTCTGGATAATATCTTTTCCTGTCTCTTTTTTGTTTCAGGTGTAATATTATTATCCTGCAGGTCTTTTATAACTTCCATCATATCTTTTTGTATTTCATCAAGATTACCCAGCAGCTTTTTGCCGTCTTTTTCCTGTTGTTGTTTTAAGTCCTCATTCATGTTCTGCAGGTTCTTCTTGATAGTTTCCTGTTCCATAGCAAGACGCTGCATTTGTGCCATTTCCTGCTCCGAAAGCTTGCCCTGATTGCCATTTTGACCCATCTGTCCCATCTGGTTATTCAGTGATTGCTGTCTTGCTATCATATCCTGCAATCCCTGTAACAACTGCTGCAGGCTGCTGCCTTTCCCGGGCTGCATTCCGTTTTTGCACATTGCTTTCATCTTTTCAATAGCTTTGTCAAGAGATTCTTTTGCATCACCCTGGGATTTGTTTGCTGATTTACCGTCTTTATTTTTTAAGCTTTCGGTTGCCTCGTTCATTTCATTATAAGCATCACCCAGATTCTTGCCCAGCATAGGTAATTGATTGCCAAGCTGCTGTGACATGCTCATTAACTCTTCCATTGTGTTCGAGAGCTGCTGTGAAAGCTGGTTTTGCTGCTGTGCGTTCTCATTAAATTCTTTACCATCTTTCTTTGGGTCAAGGTCTTTTGACTGCTCTTTCAACTGACCTTCCTTCTCAGACATTTGCTGAAGCTTATCAAGTATTTCCTGAAGCTTCTGCATTGTTTGTGCATTTTCATTCTGCAGCATCTGGGCAAGTAAGTCCTGCATCTGCTGGTTCATTTCGTTCAGGTCTTGCGATAACTGGTTCTGCTGCTGCTGTGACTGGTTCTTGTTTCCCTGTTCAAGATTTTGCGATGACTGCTTCATTTTTTGTTCCAGCATTTTCTTCATCATTTCACTTAAAAGCTTTTGCATCTCTTTTGAAATCTGGTCATCTTTCAGCTTTTTCATATTCTCGGAAAGCTCCTTCATCTGCTTCTGGAACTCTTCCATCTCCTTACGCAATTGCTCCTGCGTTTTTGATAGCTCATTCATTTTGTTCTTGTCCTGCTCATCTGTGTTTTTAGTATTTTCCTTCAGCTGGTCCTGGTTCTTTGTTATTTCATCAAGTTTTTTGGTCAGCTCACCGAATTTCTGCTCATTCATTATTTTCTTCAGAAGCTCCATCGTCTTTTCCATCGATTTCTTGAAGGTCTCTTCATCAAACTTGAAATTCTTCATTGCCTCTTTCATCTGTTCAGCATTCATGTTCTTCATAGCTTCCTGAAGCTTTTTCAATGCCTCACGCAGTTCTTTCGAATCAATCTGCTGGAACATCTTTTGCAGTTCCATAAACTTATCCAGTGTCTCCTTCGATATCTGGTTATTGTTCTGAAGGTCGTTCATCAGCTCGTTCATCTTTTGCTGGGTATTCGATAACTGGTTTTGCAGGTTCTCAATTTTATTCTGCAGTTCCTGAGCTTTCTTAGGATCATTTAATCCCATTTCCTCAGGATTTTTATCAAGCTTATCTTTAATTTCATCAAGTTCCTGCTTCAGGTCCATTGCATCATCATAAGCTGATTTGATTGAGTTTTCAATTTCTTCTTTTGATTTCTCAGTCTTCTCGAACATTGATTCAAACGACGGATAGATCAATTTAAATACATCCGAGCGTGCCGATTTCGGACCGCTGACTGCATCATTGTCATAAACCTCAACGAAGTATTCTACTTCATCTTCCGTACCAAGATTTAACGGAGACAAATTCCAGATGTAAGGCACCTCAAGCCCTGTTGCATCGGTATTTTTAACTGGAATATCAGCATATTGATAGTCTTTGTCAGCAACACCATATTTTGATTTTGCAAGCTTATAACCAATCCTCATTTTCGAAAAACCGAAATCATCCGAAATACGTGAACGCACTAATATCTCTTTTTCGCCTTTAACCTGTGATGTTGAGTTTGGCTCTACAATTGATATTTTCGGGTATTCATCGGGATATACTATTACGTTGAATTCCGGAGAATTAAGATTGGTCAATTCCTTATCTCCGAACATTCTTGCAATTGATAATCTGAAATTACCGCTCTGCATTGCGGTAAATGAACCAACCGATTTGCTTCCGTTTACTTCAAGACCCTGGGGTGCACTGCCTGCAAACATAACAGCAGAACGTGACAGGTTATCAGATGCTTCAAGCTCAATATATATTCTGCTGCCTGCAATTGTGGTTATTTCATTTCCTTCAGCAACTCTTGATGGAAGCTTTGTATATGCAGGAGGATATATAGTTACCTTAACATTCTTTATTACAGGGCGGCTAGTTACTGATATTTTATATACTGTACTTTTTATACCTTTATACTCAAACCAGTATTCAGTAGGTGCTGATATATTTGTAAGGGTGTATTTAAATTCATTGGGAGTTGATGATTCAACATTCTCATTATCTGATGTTAGCTCAATTCCGTCACCTGATAATACTCTTGTATACAAACTTATTTTATCTGTTTTGTAATTCGGGTCATTGAAATTTATCTTAGCAAAAAGGTCAACGTTATCACCTTTTGATATTTCAATGTTCCCCGGTTTTACTTCGTATGCTATACCAAGGGTGTTTTCAACATAAGAATAATTATAATCAATAATACGGTTTGCAGATGCCTGAAATACATTGGGGAAAGCGAGAAGCAAAGCAATAAATATCACTACAACAGCAGATGAAATAAACGCAAGACGTCTATTTGAATTGAAAGAAATTGTATCGTTGAAATTATAAGGTTTTGTTCTTTCATCAACCTGCACAATAGATTCAGCCGCCAGGTCTTTTGATGTCATTAACCGTCCGGTGTTTGCATCTTCATATATCTGCAAAGCATTCAGCAGGTTATCTTTCACATCGGGAAAAGCCCTGCCAATTTTGCCTGCATAAAATCTTATTCTCTCGGGCTTTCCAATCCTGCTGTACATGTTAAACGTATCGTAAATAATATAAAGCAATGAAGTAAATATAAGAGACAGGTAACTAAAGAATAGAATCTTTCTGGCTGATTGTGAAAACTCGAAAATTGCTTCTGCTGAAATGAAAATGAATGCAAGCGTTATAGCAAAAATAATAAATAACAACACCTTTCTGCTTAAGCCGAGCAGGGTATCCTTCTTATTAACTTCAGATATACGGGAAATGAAGTTCTGATACGTTAATTCAAGGTAACTCATTAAAAAATAAGCTTATTTTTCTTATTTAAGCCAAAAAAGTTCGAAATTGTTCCATTATAAAGATAAATATTATTTTAATTTATAAAAGAGTAATTTCCACCCCACTTTGGGAAGTTCAATTTCCTGTTTATTATAATTTTCCAGATATTCCGTTAATTCTGCATTTAAATTTTTATCAGATACAATTGCAAGATAATTTGCCCCTTCAGCTTTAAGTAAATTGATTAGTTTTGGATTTAAATCCATTGTTCTAACAGACCAGCCGTACCTGTAAGACGGTGCAAGTATCGTTGGGTCACGCGGATCTGTCTGGTCTATTGAAGATATTACTAAACTGCTATCAGAAGTATTTTTGTTGATAAATTCTGCCGTACTATATCTTAGTTTATCCTGCTTGTAAAACCATCTTTCAGTATACCATATTCCATTTATAATAAGAACAATTAAGATAAAACCTGTAACCAAATTTGCCTGAACCGGGGAATTGTTTTTCAATCTTTTATAAATATTGTCTATTCCTTTTGCAATAATAAATGAAAATATTACAATTAAAGGTACCTGGTAATAATCATGAATAACATTTAAGGTAAAAAATATTAAAAGGTAAATAATAGCTCCAATTGAATAAAACAGGAAGAACTTTTTAAATTTATACGTTTCCGGTTTAACAAACAGACCTGTTATAAATAAAGGTAATCCAATATAAGTTATTTCATCGGATACAATCCTGAATATCAGCTTTTTCCAGAATTCTAAGTTCAAACGATCGCTAAAGTTGCCGAAATACCAGGACCACATATCATCGAATTTCAGGTAACCCGGGATGAAGTACCAATCCGGAGCATTGCTGTTCACTCCAATACTATACTTCTGCCAAATGATAAAAATAATAACAGGTGTAATTATTAATATAAATGTTTTGAAAAAATAGGAAAATTGTTTTTTACAAATAATCAGGTAGAGTAATGGAATAAATATATAAAAGATATAAGGTGCTTTTGTTAAATATCCGAGGAGTGATAAAAAAGAAGCTAATGCAATATAATAAATGTTTTCCTTTTCAAAACCCAACACGTAATAATATAAAGCTGCTAATGAAAAAAATAATACAGGAAAATCAATGTTTATAGAACGTGAATAATAAACACTCAATGGAATAAGAAAATAAACAAAGACAGTAATAGCAGCAAGTCTTCGATAATAAAAGTATTTTACCAGCAGGTAAAGATAAATTGCAGACGCCAGGAAAAAAATAAATATAACTAACCTTGCATAAACAACTGAATGCCCAAACATATCATAGAAGACAGAAATAATTGCAGATATAAGCGGAAACTCAAGAATCAGGGTTTTATGTGCTCCAAGCCAGCAAACAGACGGTTTAAATAAATTAATGCCGTTTCTGAAATAAGCATAAGCGAAAAATTCCGTATCAAATTGCCTCCATGACATTGGCTCTTCAATAACTTTCCCGAAATGAAAAAAGCGTTGTGAAATTAAAGCAAAAAACGAAATAAAAAATAACGTATGTTTGTTGAATATCTTATTTAACTTACCATGCATTATTATTAATTTGAAAGTGCATATACAATTATATTCACTCCCATTTTAAAAGATTCCTCACGTTTTTCCGGCGGGTCTTCATGCTCACGCGGGTCTGCCCATCCGTCGGAAATGTTTGTTTCATAAGTATAATAAACACATAACCGTCCGTTTATAAAATATCCAAATCCCTGCGGCGGTTTTCCGTCATGTTCATGAATTTTTGGCAATCCTTTAGGAAATGAATAATGAGAGTTATAAATAGGATGATCAAACGGCAATTCCTTCATTTCCTGGTCAGGGAAAATCTTTTTCATCTCACGCCTGAATGATTCATTCATGCCGTAATCATCATCTGCATATAAAAATCCGCCGCGTTCAAGGTATGTTCTCAAGCGTTTTACTTCAGTATCGGAAAGGCTTATATTACCATGACCTGTAATTAAAATAAACGGAAAATCATAAATATCATCAGAGCTGATATCAATAGAGTAAAACTTATCCTCATCAACATCGATATTTGTATTTTTTTTCAAATAATCCATCATATTCACTTCTGCAGAGGGGTCATTATACCAATCTCCTCCGCCCGCATATTTTAACCTTACAATTTTAAATGCTGAAGAAACCTTGGGCACTTCACCCTGCTGGGAAAAAATATTTCCCGGCAATAATATCAAAAGAAATAATATAAAATAAATTACTTTTACCATATTAAACGTTAACAACAGGGCATTAGATAAAAATTCACATATATAATTAATCCATTTTATAAAATATAAAAAGATTAATCAAGTTATAATATAAAGAGAGAAAAAACGGGTATAATAAAAAGAAGTTTACAGTTTGGATAAATTTAGGTTAACACAAGAAAGAAATTCACCGTTGGGCGAACCCCAGAAATAATTGTAGCTTAAATCACCATTATCCCATAATTTAATTGTAATCTCTTCGCGGGAAAAATTATTGGAATCGGGAGAATCAAAGCCAAATATAAAAATATCTTTGACGTCTTGTATCCTTTTATGGTTTTTAAATTTGAACATAAGCATGGTATGAAAGTCGGAGTTCAAAGTCCACAATGTCAGAATATTTTCATTGTTAAGTGAAATAATTGTGTGCTCTTCACTTACAATTTCACCGTCAGTGTCTATAGCCTTATACCTTATATTAACTCCGTCATTATTTACGATAGGATGCAGGTCAATTTGTCCCGAAAATTCAAGGGAATTATCCTTGATTCCCTTTCCATAATAAACCCCTGCACGGCTTGTAAATAACACAAGCAGTTTTTTCATATAATACGCTGAAGTATTTTTGTCTGTATCTTTAATTACTGTTTTTTGGGACATGAATAGGAGAATTGCTTCATCGCTATATTGGTTCCGAAATGCAGATTTTTAATACTCAGACTTGAGTATTGAGAATTGTTTTAAATCTCTGAATTTTCCTTTAATAAAAACACATTCGCGGCTAATCCCTTCAAATTTAAGCCCGCATTTTAACATAACTTTTTCTGACGCAATATTTTCAGGATAACATTTAGCTTCAATCCTGTTCAGTTCCATTACATTAAAGCCAAACCTTATCATTTCTTTCAATACTTCTGTCATTAATCCTTTATTCCAATAGTTAGCAGAAATTGCATAACCGAATTCTGCTCTTGCATGTTCTTTTTGCCACAAATGATAACCGCCTGTACCAATGAGCTTATTTTCTTCCTTGTATACAATTCCCCATGGAGATGGGATATTGTTTTTATATTGCTGAGTGATAAGCCGCAGGAAGTGCATCGAATCCGATAAAGACCTGTGATGCTCCCATGTCACGAAACGGGCTACCTCAGGCTCACAGGCATATTCAAATACCTGGCTTGCATCTCTGATTGAAAGCGGTCTTAACCTTATCCTTTCTGTTTCAAGTATAGGAAGGTTTTTGAACAGCTCATCCGGTTTTAACTCTGTGTTATGCATAGATTAATAAAAATAAAAAGAAAAATACCGTAATGAAATACATTTAATAAAATTATAAAAATATATTGTAACCTTTTGCAATAATAATTGTTTAATTTATAAATGCAAAAATTATTAAAAAGTTATTCTACTATTCATGTTTTCTAATAATTTTTGTAGTTAAATTTAATATCATGGAGATTTATTTATAGTAATGGTAAGAAATGTTTTTTTAATTGCTTTTTGTACAGCGTTTTTTGGTTTAACATCATTTTCTCAGCCGGCACCGGATAATATCATAACCAATACCAATAAGACTGCATTAAAAACAGCCGGGATTAAATCCAGGACAATTTGGGAATATTTTTATAATGATTCAGGGATTTTAAAAGATTCTATGAAATTAATTAATTTTTATTTTGATAATGATGGAAATATTGTTGAAAGAACAAAATTTCACATATATGAGGAATTAAATTTAAAAGAAACCTACCAATACGACGGTTCGGGAAAAATATTAAAAACATCACGCTATAATAATAACGGTGATGTTATTGAAACCGGAAATTTTAAGTATAACAAAGCCGGTATGCCTGTAAGAGAAAGGATAATCCAATATTACAATAATCCCAATGCATCATTTTATTTCAGCATCCTTGCAAGTGTGCACGATGACAGCATTTTTACATGGCTTCAAAATGACTTACTAATTGAACCGCACCTGGAAAGCTATACAGTAACCGTTAATTTAACCGATAATGATCCTCAAAATCATTATGTTGTAATCGGTGACGAGGAAGATGCTACATCGATGAGGTTTTCGTGGTTACAGCTCTCATTGCCTGTTCAAAAGGGGCTTCTTGCATGGAGCAGTAATAAGACAAATCATAAGTATGTTGTTCAAAATCTTGCAAGGATTAAATATACAACAGACATTAAAGGAAATGTTACATCAAAAACATATTATAATACTGCCGGTAATATTGTAAAGCGTGAAATGTTTTTTTTCAATGAAAGCGGTTATTTTATAGGTTATGAAAAATATAATTCCGGCAAATTGCTTAATAAAGAATCTTACAGCTATGATGACAGCGGAAACGTGAAAGAAATTTCATACACAGGCGGAAGAACTGAGTATAAATATGATGAAGCGAAAAATCTAATTGAAAAAATAGTTTATAATTCATCCAATACAGTGTTTGGCCGCTCTGTTTTTGAATATGAAACCGGTAAATTAACCAATGAAACAATATATGGCCCTGATGATGCAATTTCCGGGAAAATTATTTATTCATATGACGAAAAAGGGAATGTGATAAAGAAGACTTCATATAATTCTGATAATATTATTGAGAAAGAAACAAAAATCATATACGAGTTTTATTAATAAGTTTAATATAAACACATATAAATTAATCATTTATTAATAAAATACTTATAAATTCGGAAATATATAAAAACAACCGATTAAAATTCTTAAATTAGATATTATAAAATATTATATTTGTAAATGAATCCTATTGTAATCTCCACCTGGAAACACGGCATACCGGCCAATGAAAAAGCATATGAAGTAATGATGCAGGGCGGCAGCTCACTTGATGCAGTTGAGCAGGGCGCCAGAACAGCAGAAGATGACCCTGACGTTTTAAGTGTTGGATACGGCGGACTGCCTGATAATGAAGGCAGACTGACCTTAGACGCAGGCATAATGGATTGGAGCGCACGCATCGGTGCTGTCATCTTTGTTGAACATATTAAAAATCCCGTATCTGTTGCAAGGCTAATACTGGAAAACACTGAGCATACAATTTTAGCCGGTGACGGTGCATATAAATTTGCATTAAGAAATGGCTTTAAACCTGATATCCTTCATACAGAAAATTCAATAAGAAAATATAATGAATGGAAAGCCCTGGGCTGGGGTAAATCACAGGAATACCATACCGACGATTTTAGCTTACCTTCAGCAGAAAGTATAAATAAAGCAAACACACTTGGTATAAATGATGACGGCAATCATGATACAATTGGGCTTGTAGCAATGGATAGAGACGGGCATATCTCGGCATCATGCACAACAAGCGGAACAGCATGGAAACTGCATGGAAGAGTTGGAGACTCGCCAATAATCGGTGCCGGACTATATGTAGATGGTGAAGTTGGCGGCGCTTCTGCAACCGGACGCGGTGAAGAATGCATCAGGGCTTGCGGCAGCTTTCTGGTTGTGGAAATGATGAGAATGGGTAAATCACCACAGGAAGCATGTGAAATTGCAACGAAAAGGGTTATTAAAATGAACCTCATGTCACATAAAAACAGGGACAGCAATTTCCAGATTGGCTTTATTGCTCTAAATGTCAAAGGTGAGGTAGGGGCAGTTAGTGTAAGAGATGGATTTCAATATGCTCTTCATAAAGACGGGAAAAACCGGCTTATAGACAGTAAATATATTATTGACGAAAAATTTGATATAGGGGATTTATGATAATTTTAAAAGATGCATTTGTAATTACATTAAATCAAAACAATGAGTGCGGGCGTTATTCAGTTTTAATTGATGGTTCAAAAATTGTTGAACTGGTACATACGGAACTTTCCGATGCAGGACAATCACCTGCTAAGTTTCAACGCTGGCTTGAAAAATACAATGATGCTGAAATAATTGACTGCAAATATAAAATTGTTATGCCTGCTGTTGTAAACTCCTGCTCTAAATCAGAAGGGATTTTTATTAAATACCTGCTGAGAAACAGGCATTACGAAAATATTAAAGGTGACCTGTCCACGGATTTTATCTTTAATTATATCTACCAGGAACTCCAGACAGAGGAAATGAAAAATGACCTGGAAAACATATATAAGAATTCTTTTGTAAAACAGTTGAAATCGGGAACCGCGCTGATGAATGAATTCTCACTGCGGAAAGATACTAATCATATAAATCCAATCCTCAATGCCCTGGAATTAACCGGTCAAAAGGTTTCGGTATGTTATCCAATCAAGCAGGATATTGCCACTGTTGAAAGCTACAAAAAAATTGACCCGGCATATTTTCTGACAGATGAAAACCAGCTGACCATCTACGATATATCAGGACTGGCACAATTAAAGGATAAATGTATTAAGAAGCTTTTTCTTGAGGTTTCAACCAATAAAGAAGTTTCTGAAAAGTTCAAAAGCATTTTTAATAAGCCCATTATTAAGATGCTTGATGAATACGGATTAATAGATAATAATACTTCATTAATAAATCCGTTGTATCTTTCATATGATGAATTGAAAATTCTCGCAGATAAAGAAGCGAACATTGTAGTATGTCCAAGCGATTTAAATTATTTTACAAACCGTTATTTCCCCATTGATGATTTTATCAATAACAATATTTCATTCTCAATTGCAACAGGATGGCTTGGTGAAGATATATTTATAGAGGCAAGAAGTTTCCGGGATAAATATAAAGAGCTGAATTTATCCAGCGAAACATTGTTAAAAGCCATTACACAGGTGCCCGGAAAACTCTATTTCAGCAGCAGCGAACCGGCTGATGTGCCATGCATCGCTTCAAATAAATATGCTGATTTAATGTTCATCGATATGAGTGATATCAGGTTCCAGCTCTACCCCGAGAGCACTAATCATAAACACCTATATGATTTTATGCTGGATAACCTTTCTCCTTACATTATTTCGGATGTAATGGTAAGGGGTGAGTTTAAAATTAAAGAGAATCACCTTCTCAATGCAGATGAGAAAGAACTGCTGACTAAAGCGGAACTGACCAGGAAGAAGCTGTATAAAGTAGGAAGGTACGAAGAGATATCAGAACGCGAAAAACAGAAAAGAACTGTTGAAGAGATTGACCTGAGCAACAGGGATGACGATGAAATTAAATTATTCTCTGATTCAAAAATCGAAAATGAGCTTGCCGACAAAGAACCAAAGGAAGAATTCAGGATAAAAGGCAGGATACCATCGTTAAAGAATAAAGTACCGGCATTACAGAAAAACCTTTTTGAAGAAACCGGGCAGCACCAGGTTGTAATGCCTGTTGAATTTCAGGAAACACCAATGCTGAACCTTCTTTATTCGGATGTTGATAAGACAAAATCAGTTGATGAGGAAATAAGTTACAGTAAAATTGCAGATGCAAAGATAATAAAACAAACTGTAAGCGAGAAGAAAACAGATAAGGATAAATTCAAAAATGTTGAAAGCAAGGTTGAGCTTCCAAAGAATGTTAAATTGAAATTCGGAGACGATTAAACCCTACGAAGAAAATTGCAATAATACTAGCGGTAATACTTCTGGCATTGCTTGCCGAGCGGCTCGTTTTTACATCTGCCAAAGTAAAAGTTGAGTTAGAACCCGGATTTTTGTATGCCAGCCAGCATTCAGAACTTACATTAAATGTATATCCGGTAAACACACTCGGATTCCGTACCCCTTATGCAAAAACAGAAGTCAGGTTTGATGTTGTTGAAGGCGCAAATTTAATAGAGCTTGAAGGAACAGTAGAAAATCATACCGTTAAGGTCAAATCCAAAGGAAAAGAAGGAGAAGCAGTAGTTGGAATTTACTCTCTTAAATCCGGATTGGAATTGTATAAGATACTAATAAAAATCCTGCCAAAAGACGTTGCTTAAATAGCTTTAACAGGCGCTTTCTTAGAGCCGTAATAGAACTTATAAAAAAATATCTCTATAATTGCAAGAAGCAGCAGTGAAAATGCCGATCTCGGGAAAGCCCTTCCAACACCTTCGATAGGCATAAACTGGCTCATAATTAACTCGGATATAACCCATCCTACGGAAAACAATATTACAATAAATACTGCACTCAAAACCCCCTGTAATAAATTTTCTTCAAGGAAAGTTTTAGTAAAAATGTACACTAAAAATATTACGTGTGCGTAAAAAACTATTACTTCAATCATATATTAAAAAGCTGCTTTCGAAAAAAACATTTCACGGATTGTTTTAATTATAATTTTCAGGTCAAATATAATAGACCAGTTTTCGATATAATATATATCATATTCAATTCTTTTTTCAAGGGAAGTTTCACCGCCTCTTAAGCCGTTCACCTGCGCCCACCCTGTAATTCCGCATTTGACCCTGTGCCTGTCAAGGTATTTGGGAATTTCATTTTTCATCTTATTTATAAAAATTTCACGTTCGGGACGCGGACCTACAATACTCATATCGCCTTTCAGGACATTTATGAACTGTGGCAATTCATCAAGCGAGAATTTCCTGAGTAACTTCCCGATTGGAGTACTGCGTTTATCATCTTTGGAAGCAAACACCGCACCCGTAGATTTTTCCGCTCCTTCTATCATTGAGCGGAACTTTATCATCTGGAATTTTTTACCTTCAATGCTTACACGTTCCTGGTAATAAAATACCTTGCCGGGTGATGAAAGCTTAACAAGAATTGCCAGAATAATAAACAGCGGAGAAATTAAAATTAAAAATGTCAGGGCAAAAATTACATCAAATATCCTTTTTAAAATGGAATTCCATACATTCATCGGAATACTTTTTATCTTGAGAAAAGGTATTCCGTCAATTTCCTGCACCCGCACTGATGAGGTTATCATTTCCAGAAAATCAGGAACAAGGAAGAAATCAACATTCTCGCCTTCACAAATCTTCATTAATTCGTACAGCTTGTCATGCTCGCTTGATGGTATTGTAACAAGTACGGTTCTGACATTATACTTTTTGATAACAGAAACTATTTGCGAAAAATTACCGAGCTTTGACTTGCCTTTAAGAAAATTTTCACCGTTAAAATCATCTTCTTCTATATACCCTATAACTTTGAAGCCTGCATAAGAGTGTTTTGAAAAATTGTCAAAAATATCCAAAGCTGTTTCGTTATTGCCCGCAATCAGTGAAATGTTTAATGCTTTTCCTCTATTATATAAAGTTTTTTCAATCTTTAATACAATATATCTTCCCAGAGTTATCAGAATTATTGAGACAGCCCAAATGAGAACAAATACGAGACGTGAATAAGGAAACACCCTGTAAAAGAATATTAGCCCAAATGAAAAAATTATCCCGAAAGTAACAAGCCTGCTTATAAGAAAAAACTCATCGAAAATAAATACAACTCTTCTGGGACGGTACATCTTTCTTGACTGGAATATCAATATCCAAACCGGGATTACCATAAAGCTTAAAATAAGGTAACCGCTTATGGGTGGAATGGGACCATCTAAAGGAAATATCTTTGCTAACGGTGAATAAAACCGCAGGTAATAAGAAATTAAAAATGATAAAAATATTGCCAGTATATCCGATAAAATTGTTATTACCGGGATAAGGACTTCAGAAGAATAAGATTTTTTCTCCAATTTCTCTTGCTTTCAACAAATATATAAAAATAGCTAATGAAATTATATAAAAGAAATTTTCTATTTGAAAACAAAATATAATAAAACTATTTTAGTATAAATGGATAAATTTCGCATACTTTTATTAAACTCACTGGATATATACGGAGGCGGTGAATTTTACGTTCACCGGCTCGCTAAGTCATTAAAATTACAAGGTCATACGGTATGGGTTTCATGCCGTGACGATGTGCTATTATTTGAAAAATGCAAGTGTGAACAATTAGATGTCTTTCCTGTTGCATACCCGGCAAACGGCAAAAGTAATTTGATTACCAATATAAAAAAAATAAAAAATTTTGCGTTAGAGAATAATGTACAGGTAATACACTCTAACACAAATTATGACAGGACAGCCGGTGCTTTCGCTGCTTACTTTGCAAAAGCTGCAAGTGTTGCAACAGTTCACAGTTTTCATTCGATCAGTCATAATTTAACACACTGGTTCAGAAATAAATATTTAATCGATGCTTTCATAGCTGACAGCAAAAAGATAAAGGAACTTTTAGTAAAAAAAGATAATATCGCAACATCCAAAGTATTTTTAGTTAACATTGGAATAAATCCTGATAATATTAAAAGGAGAGAAGAAGCCGGAATTAAAACCCGAAATGAGCTTTCTATTCCCAGTGATGCCATAGTAATAGGAAATGTGGGCAGAATGGTTGAATTTAAAGGTCAGGAATTTTTGATAAGGGCTTTTGCAGAATCTTTAAAGGAATGCAGTAATCTTTTTTTAATAATAACGGGAGATGGAAAATTAAAAAATAATTTATTGGAACTTGTTGAAAATCTTGACGTTAAAAGAAATATACGTTTTACAGGATTTAGAAATGATCTCGATTCGGTTTACTCGGCATTCGATATATATGCTCATACATCTCTTGAAGGCGGAGGTGAATTATTTCCAATATCTGTATTAAATGCTTTAGCACAGGGTTTGCCGGTGTTAGCATCAGATGCAGGAGATATCAGTTCGATGGTTATTAACGGCAAAAACGGATACCTGGTAAAGCCAAAAGATGTTACCGGTATATCTGCAAGGATAATAGAACTGGCAAAAAATAGACAATTGAGGTCTGAATTTGGTAAAACAGGTAACAAATTTTTTACAGAAAATTTTACGGAAGATAAAATGACTGCTGAAATATCAGCTATTTACGGTCGTATTATCAATAAATAAATTGAAATGAAGATTTTTGTGCATATTTACAAAATATAATTTTTTATTAAATTACAATATTAATTTAAATGAAAGGAATTAAATGACAAGAAATAAAATCTTTCTTTTTCTGGCAGTAATAGTCATGTTTGCCGGTTTCAATTCAAAGATACTGGCTCAAAGCAGCCCGGTGTTATACTTCTGCGAGTCATACACATCAACAGATGGAGAAGTTAACATCAGTGACAGGTTCTATCCCGGCTATCTAACAGTTATGGTTAAATCTGACACGGAATTGGGTCTAAGGGATTGCTCGATACAGTTCGATAAATATAATCCAAGAACAACCTCTTTTGAATACTACAAAAAATTTGAATACGAAGTGAAGCCGACTATGAAGTATATTTTCTTCGAAAAAAATTCATCCAGTGATTTAAGCTTTGATGAGCCGGGTATTTACAGGGTATTCCTTCTTGACAATAGAGATAGAACTGTTGCAAGCGCACTTATTGAGATTATTCCCAGATAGTGTAACGGAAAAGTTTATTATGAACAAAAGGGTTTGCAGAAATGCGAGCCCTTTTTTGCTTTACCGGATATTTTTATCTGACAGAATCATCTGACAGGAATAATAAGAAATATAGTCAAATCCCACACAGCATGGGAAATAATTCCCGGCCAGAGTGATTTATATTTTTTAAAAATATATCCCCAGAACAAGCCGCATATCAGTGCAGCCATAAAAAGCATAAAATTCATGGCAAATATATGTACACCTCCGTATATCAATGAAGCAATGAGCCATCCTTTATTTTCACCGAGCTTTTCCATAAGCGTATCCTGCACAAAACCCCGCCAAAATATTTCTTCAGCCGGACCAATTATGAAAAATAACAGCAAGCCGATTGTAACAGGGTCAAGCAAAGTTTTGTTTCCATAAATTCCGTTTACCTGTTTTTCTGCAAAATTGAAAAGTAAGTTTGATATCCTGTCACCTGCAAAAAATATAAGATAAAGTATTGCAGCGGATATCAGCCCTATTGCAATATATAAAGACTTGAAATCATACAATCTTGCATTGATTGAGCTTCCTGCTTTATGGTTGATGTAAAATGAAATTCCTGCAAGAAGGCTTCCTGCAATTGTCATTTCTATCCAGAAGTTGAAATGTTTTAATACAAACATTTCTATCCACATTATTGCCGCGGCAATAACCAGGATAATAAAGTATTTAAAACGCATTATTTTTTTGGATTTATTTATTTGAGTTCTTTTATTTTTTCTAAAAGCCCGTCTTTGTTAATAAGAGTTTCACATCCAATAACATCTTTTTCCATATCATCATTTATTTACCTGGCATTATTACTAGTTCTGTTCATCGCGTAAGGTGACTTATTAATAAAGGGGATTGGTTTTCCGGTCCTCTTTTTTTTAATATTTATATAAAAAATGGAAATTCCATATAGAAACACCTTCAGGGTAATTTTCAATACATATTTTTTCCAACCTTCCAAAATCTAACTAAATCCGTGAGCAGCATTTTCAATCAATATTACGACATGATATAACTCATAACGATATTAAAAAAGAACGGTATTGAGTGATAATATTTATCACTATACAAATGTATATACGATATTTGTGTTTGTCAAGTTTTTGCTGAAAATAGATTAGAGTGTGTAGAGTGCTTAGTGTGTATAGAGTGTTT
>RPQH01000089.1 GCA_003820375.1 Ignavibacteriota bacterium | reverse complement strand
TTTTATAAATTTCGAATCTCCTTACTGTTAAGTTGACGCCTATGCTGGGAGAGGGGGAGCTAATTTTTTACTTCAACGCTTTGGACAGATGCAACTTGTAACTTGTAACCTGTAACCTGAAACTAATTTCATTGCTTATACTTGAAATATTGAATAACTTGCATAAATTTATAGAAATTACACGTTAATATGAGATATTATATTGATAAAATAGCACAATACGTCGGTCAGGAAGTCACGATTAAAGGCTGGTTATATAACATCCGAACATCAGGAAAGCTTATGTTTCCGCAATTCAGAGACGGCACGGGATTTATACAGGGTGTTGTTTCTCAAAAAGAAGTGTCCGAAAAAGTTTGGGAGGATTTCAAAAAACTTACTCAGGAGTCTTCCATCATTGTTAAGGGCATTGTATCCAAGCATCCTAAAAAAGATGAATACGAAATACAGGTTAAAGACCTTGAAATAGTGCAGATTGCAGAGCCGTTTCCTATCACTCCAAAGGAACACGGAATTGAGTTTCTTGCAGATAAAAGGCATTTATGGATAAGGACCCCGCGGCAGTTTGCAATATTACGCATTAGGGAAGAAGTAATAAAATCGTGCCGTGATTATATGTACGACAATGGTTTTGTGCTGTTTGATTCACCGATATTTACACCAAATGCCTGTGAAGGTACCAGTACATTGTTTGGTACAGAGTATTTCGACCTTGGGCAGGCTTATTTATCACAATCGGGTCAATTGTATTCCGAAGCCGGAGCTATGGCACTGGGGAAGGTATATGATTTTGGTCCTACCTTCAGAGCTGAAAAATCTAAAACCCGCAGGCACTTAACCGAGTTCTGGATGCTTGAGCCGGAAATGGCATATTATGACCTTGATGATAATATGGATTTGATTGAAGATTTTATTGTTTATATAGTAGGACGGGTTTTGAAAAACAGGCGGAAAGAGCTTGATATTCTTGAACGTGATATAATAAAGCTTGAGAAAATACAGAAGCCGTTCCCAAGGGTTACATATGCTGAAGCATTGGAAATATTAAACAATAAAAATGTTCCTTTAATTAGAAAAAGACCTGATGGTTCAGAAGAAGAGATTCGTCCTTTCCCATGGGGCGAGGATTTTGGAGCAAGACATGAAGAAGCAATAGTAGAAGATTTTGACAAACCGGTTCTTGTTCACCGCTGGCCGGCAGAAGCGAAAGCATTTTATATGAAGCGTGACCCGAAGGATTACAATATAGCTCTTGGTGTAGATGTGCTTGCACCCGAAGGATATGGTGAAATAATCGGCGGCTCACAAAGGGAAGATAACTTTGATGAACTAATGAAAAGGATTAAAGAGCATGAATTACCTGTGGAAGAATTCCAGTGGTACCTTGACCTGCGAAGATTCGGCTCAGTGCCGCACTCCGGTTTTGGAATGGGACTGGAAAGGTTTGTTTCATGGATGTGCAGTTTAGAGCATATAAGGGAGACGATTCCATTTCCGAGAATGATATACAGGTTGAGACCATAAAGAGATATTGAATTATGAAAACTAATGAAAAAATAATTTTATTATCAAATATTTTAAGTTAATCAAAAAAACAGATATAATATTTAATAAAAAGAATTGAGGAAAATATGACCGGAATAAAATTTGTTGTTGACGAAAAAGGTGATAAAAGTGCTGTAATGATAGATCTGAAAAGATACGGCAAGCTATGGGAGGATTTCTATGATACCTTAAAAGCTAAAAGCAGAAAGAAAGAACCGAAGGAGACGTTTGCTTCAGTAAGAGCAAGAATAACTAAAGCAAAAAGTTAATGTCAGAGTACAAAATTTTGTTTGATAAATCTGCCGGAAAAGAAGTGGATTCTTTAAACATAAATTTAGCAATAAGAATACTGGATAAAATCGAAATGCTATCTAATAATCCAAGACCAATGGGTTGTGAAAAACTTAAAGGTGAAGAGAACCTGTGGCGAATTAGAGTTGGAAGTTATAGGGTAATTTATTCTATAAATGACAAAAACAAAGTGGTAAATATAACAATTGTGAGGCATAGAAAAGATGCTTATAAATAATGAGATAATCAGGTAATCTGATGAATTAAATTATGGAAACGATAATAGTAGATGCATACAACCTGATACACAAAGTAAAAGAACTCCAGGTGCTTTTAAAGCAAAGCCAGGAGGTTGCAGTAGATATAATGATAGCAAAATTCCAATCGCACTTTATTAGTGGTAAAACAAAAATTGTTATTGTCTTTGATGGATATGGGATGAACAAGCAGGCAGGGAATATTATGATAAAATTTGCAAAGACAGATGTTGGTCATCATTATGAAAATGCTGATGATTTAATTAAAGCAACAATAGATAAAACAAGAAATAAAAAGTTAATAAAGGTAGTTTCATCCGATAATAGTATTACACTTTACGCCAGGGATTCAGGCTGCAGGATACAGAGTTCAGCATCATTCTGGGGTGAGCTGAAGGAAAAAAGAACAAGACGTAATATTCAGTTGGGTGAACAGAATGAAAAACCCCAGGTAGTGACAAGAAGCGAGTTAGAATATCTTTTAAAACAATTTACCCGGAAAAATGGCGGTAATTGAAACAAATCAACTTTCCAAAGAATACAACACAAGCAGGATAACAAACCAGAAGGTCAGAGCACTGAATAATTTCACATTTGATGTTAATCAGGGCGAGATATTCGGTTTATTGGGACCAAACGGTGCAGGAAAAACCACACTGATAAAGATCCTTCTTGCAATTACATTTCCTACAAGCGGCACAGCAAAAGTATTCGGCTTGGATTCCAGAAATTACAAGTGGAAGAATAAAGTAGGATACCTTCCCGAAAATCATAAGTTCCCGAATTATCTTTCAGGCGAACAGGTATTAAGCTATTACGGCAAGTTATCGGGAATGAAACACGATGAAACCCTGAAAAAGAAAATTTCAGAGCTGCTTGAAGTAATGGGGCTTACTCAATGGCGTAAGACAAAGATAAAGAAATATTCCAAAGGTATGATGCAGAAGCTGGGGCTTGCACAATCGATGATAAATGACCCGGACCTGATATTCCTTGATGAGCCGACCGACGGAGTTGACCCGATTGGAAGAAAAGAGATACGTGATATCCTTATAGGGATGAAAGAAAAAGGTAAAACAATTTTCCTCAATTCACACCTGCTGTCGGAAGTGGAAATGATATGTGACAGGGTTGCTATATTGAATAAAGGAGACCTGATAAAAGAAGGAAATGTAGATGACCTTACAAGAGCGGAAGAAATTTATATTGTTGAAACAATAGAGCCGATAGATATTGAAACAAAAGGAAAGATACTTGGTCTTGATACAAACGCAGGTATAGGTGAAAACGAAGTACACAGTGAAGCGGGAATAGAAAAATTAAACCGGATTATAGATACGTTAAGAGCTTCCAATCTTAAAATAAAAACCGTAACACAAAAAACAAACACACTGGAAGAACTTTTCATTAATGTAATTAAAAAGGATAATGTAAGCTGATGTTTACAATAATTCAAAACACATTCCGTGAAGCTATTGCAAAGAAGATATTTGTCGGTTATTACATAATTTATACAATTATAATTCTTGTTTTTCTGCTTGCTGTAAATCTTGATGCAGTAGAAGGCGTAATATCCTTAACAGAAGTAAAGGAATCGGTCATGAGCTTACAGGCATTAATGATGACCGTTTCTTATTTGCTTGTACTTATCTTCTGTATTATTTCTTCTGCATCTTTTGTACCGTCAATGGTTGATAAAGGAACAATAGACCTGCTGATATCGAAACCGTTATCGAGATTCACTATTCTGATATCAAAATATTTAGGCGCAGTTATCTTTGTTGGTATAAGCCTGCTTTATTTTATCGGAAGCATTTGGCTGATTCTCTCTTTAAAATCAGGATATTGGAACTTTAGCTTCTTATTTACGATATTAAGTTTAACGTTTGCATTTGCTGTAATGTACAGCATTGTAGTACTAATAGGTCTGTTAACAAACAGTTCAATAATTGCAATCCTGGTAAACCTGTTCCTTATATTTGTTCTGCTCCCGATACTTGGCAACAGGGAAACCATTGTATTTTCATTTGTAACAAATGAAATAGTAAGATTCATATTTGATTTCTTTTATTATATTTTCCCGAAACCGGGTGAGATAAATGATATTACAATAAGGCTAATTACCCATGAAAATGTATCATCATGGCAGCCGGTATTAACATCTTTCCTGTTTGGTGCAGCGGTGATGGCGTACTCGGTATATTATTTTTCCCGGAAAGACTACTAAAGAGTTCAGAGAGTTCAGAGAGTTCAGAGAGTTCAGAGAGTTCAGAGAGTTCAGAGAGTTTAGAGAGTTCAGAGAGTTTAGAGAGTTCAGAGAGTTTATTGAGTGTGTAGTATGTGTGCAGAATCCTGTAGGGATGACATAATTATAGCAGATTTCAAAACCTCACCCCCAGCCCCTCTCCTGGGAGGAGAGGGGAGATTCGATTGATTAGAAATCCCGCCTGCCTGCTTTGGCAGGAAGGGATGACATTATGGTAGTAAGATTTGTCCGATAAGGAACAGAATCCCGAAGGGATGACATAATGGTAGTAAGATTTGTCCGATAAGGAACAGAATCCCGAAGGGATGACATAATGGTAGTAAGATTGACAATGAAACGAACAGAATCCCGAAGGGATGACATAATGGCAGTAAGATTGACGTAATTCAATAAAACAAATATTTACCAACTAACAATGAACGGTTATAAAATAACATTAAGAAAAATTTTACTTGTAATATTACTTGTAAATATTTCATTGTTCATTGTTAATTGCTCAAAGAAGTTCAATCCTGAGCCATTGTCAAAATCTACGAGGCAAAATCTGGCATATCTTCAGCAGGACCCGCAGTTTGTTATGTATTTCAATTTCAAGAAAATGAGGGAAACCGAATTCTGGAAGAAGTTTATGTCCGATTCAATTTTCAACAGTGAAAGGAATTTCGGCAGCTTCCTCAACATTCTGAAAAATGCAACCGGTGCAAGTATATCAAACGGAATAGACGAACTTTATTTTTCCAATTCATGGATAGGTGATAACGCTCTCCTGATAAAAGGAACATTTGACAGGAATAAAGTAAATGATTACATAAAAAGTGACACGCAATATACAAAAATTTCTTATCCCGGCGATGTAACTGTTTACAACCTTGTCCCGATGCATTTTTATTTTTATTTCAAAGATGATTTTACCGTATGTGCCAGTAACTACCTTCCGCAGATAGAAAGCTCACTGAATATCACAGATACATCAAAAGCAGGACTGCTTAAAAATGATTTTTCTATTGCACAAATTGAGCGTATTAAAAATAAAGAGCATCTTTGGATGATGTCATCGCAAAAGCTTTTTATTCGCGGAATTTTTGAGAATCTTGCTGATATGGGAGGAAATAAATCTCTTAAACCTAACCTTCCGGGGGGCGAGAGCCCGGATTCCGCCTTTACGCCGCCTGACAGTAACTCCTCTGGTGAGTTTGACCTGACAAATTTATACAGTAAGATAAATTCTGTATCCTTCTCACTTAAAATGACTGATGACCTCGGACTTTCAATGCAGAATGAATGTACTGACGAACCTGGTGCATCCGAATTGAAAAATAAAATGGATGCTGTAATAGCACTTGCAAAGCTTTCTGCACAATTTTCAAAAAAAGAACAGGGACCAATGATAAAAATTCTCGATAAGGTTGATACGCGTGTTTATGATAAAACTCTTTTAATAGAAACTACACTAACCGACCAGCAAATTACAGAACTCAGAAAACAAAAAGTGTTTTAATAAACACCTTTGAAATTCGATAATATTTAATAGAATATTTTTTCAATAATTGAATTAATATTTCCCTAATCTGACTAATCTGACTAATCTGATAAATTTGATTAATCTGATGAATCTGAGTAATCCGAATAATTTTGTGGTTAGATTTCTTACTTTCATTTGTCACGTTCTTTTGCAATAATTGAGAAATTCATATCGTTAAAAATTATATATTTAACCCGCTATGATATCTGCCGTATTAAGTTCAACTACGATGGGTGTTAATGCATATCTTGTTGAGATTGAAACCCATTTTTCACAAAGCATGCCATATAAATTTAAAATTGTCGGACTTCCCGATAAAGCAGCAAGTGAAGCAAACGAAAGAGTACCAGCAGCAATAAAGAATTGCGGATACAATTTGCGACCCGGAACGATTGTTATAAACCTTGCTCCTGCTGATATTAAAAAAGAAGGAAGCGGCTTTGACTTACCAATAGCAGTTGGTATAATTTGCGAAGCCGGCAGGATAAGACCTGATAAGCTGAAAGATTATGTAATTGCCGGCGAGCTCTCACTCGATGGACAACTAAGACATGTACGCGGTGTATTGCCAATTGCTATGGCTGTGAAAAAAGACGGGTTGAAGGGTTTAATAATACCGGAAGAAAATGCAAGGGAAGCAGCCATGGTTGAAGGTATTGATGTGATACCATTAAAGACTCTTACCGATGTTGTGGATTTTCTGAATGATGATATTTCTCCTGCTCCTTTTAAAGTTAACCTGGAAGAAATTTTTAATATCGACCAGAGATCAATTGTAGATTTTGCAGATGTAAAAGGACAGCAGGAAGTAAAACGCGGCATGGAAGTAGCTGCAGCCGGCGGCCATAATATAATCATGATAGGACCTCCGGGCTCTGGTAAAACAATGCTTGCAAAACGAATTCCGACTATACTTCCTCCAATGACATTTGATGAAGCACTTGAAACAACAAAGATACACTCGGTAGCGGGAATACTGCCTGCAAATACAGCGCTTGTAGCAGTAAGACCTTACCGTTCACCGCATCATACTATATCGGATGTTGCTTTGGTCGGCGGCGGTTCAATTGCTAAACCCGGTGAAATATCTTATGCTCACCATGGTGTTTTATTTCTTGATGAGCTTCCTGAATTTAAAAAGAACGTGCTGGAAGTAATGCGTCAGCCGATGGAAGACGGGAAAGTAACAATATCACGCTCGAAGATATCCGTTGAATATCCATGCAACTTTATGCTTGCGGCAGCAATGAATCCCTGTCCCTGCGGAAATTACGGTAATATTAACCAGGAATGCACCTGCAATCCGCAGATGATACAAAAATATATTTCGAAAATATCCGGTCCGCTGCTTGACAGGATAGATATTCACATTCAGGTGCAGGCAGTAAAATATAAAGAGCTATCAAGCAAAGAAAGTGCCGAGCCGTCATGTTCTATCAGGCAAAGAGTTATGGAAGCAAGAAAAAGACAGCATGTGAGATTTAAGGACAGGAAAAATATTTATTCAAATGCAGATATGATATCAAAAGATATAAAAGAGTTTTGCAGAATAGACCATGCATCTGAAGAATTAATGAAGATGGCAATAACAAAGCTTGGTTTATCGGCACGTGCTTATGACAGGATATTAAAAGTATCACGTACAATTGCAGATCTTTCGGGAGAAGATAATATTACTTCATCACATATAAGCGAAGCGATACAGTACAGAACTCTGGATAGAAATATGTGGCTCAATTAATTGCGAATTGGTGAAAGTATAAAATCGCGAGCTCAAAATTAAACGGAAAATGTAATAAGGCCATTTGATTAAAGACATACTAAGGATGTGATTTGATAAGGATAGCGTGGCGATCCCATCAATGATACGGAAAAGTTATCAATAATTAATTTCCGGGTCTCTTCAATTTATTAAAGCTATAATAATTAATATGAATATCTATCAATGTTATGCTAAATAAAACAATATTCTTATTTATAGTGAGTTTGTTTTTTGCCGTTCACAATATTTACCCGCAATCCAATGCAGAGCTATTTATCAAAGATTTAATTAATTATGAAGATGTTACTTCATATATAGATAAAGATGAACTGCAGCGTTCTCAAAGATTGGGAATTAATTACACAGGTGTTAATAACAAATTCTTAATCTCATATGATATTGATGATGCAGTTAAGTCTGAAATAAAGGGAAAAAATACAGCTTATAATATAAATGAAAAAATGCTGGAAGATAGCTATTCAGTGATTGAATTCTCTGTGCCTTCATTAAATTATAATAAAAATTTTTATCTGAAAGATGGGAAGTTTATAAGCCCTCCATCTTATTTTTCTAAAAACTGGCAGACAAAAGAAAGCAGGTATTTTGTATTTAAAATAAGTGAGCCGCGGTTATTCAATGATTATTGTACAAAAAAGCTGGATGAATTTGTTGATTCAATGTGCGTTATGCTTCAAATTGATGAAAGCAGAAGGCAGCAGCTTGAAAAGGAGAAAATATATTATCTAATGTGCAAAGATGATAATGAGATAGAAAAGCTTACAGGCTACAAAGCACGCGGTATATTTATTACTGCTTTTGATGAAATTATTTCAACATATAACACTCATTTCCATGAGCTTTCACACTTTTTAATAAATTACAAGCTTCAGAATTTGAGCTTAAACACATTACCTTTCTTTCTTGAAGGTTTTGCGAATGCATTTGGCGGCAGGGGCGGGATAAGCAATAGGGTTGTGCTGGACCTTGGTGTATATTTGCAAAAAAGCGGGTTTATTACATATGATTCTTTAATTACTTTTGATAAATTTTATAATGAAGATGCATCATTGACATATCCGGTTGCAGGATTGTATAATTTATTCTTATTTAAAAAACTTGGAACTGATAAATATTTAGAGCTTTATAAAGAGGTTAACGGGAAACTGGAAGATATAAAATCATTCAGGGTTGAAAAAATAAGTTTACCCGGTAAAGATGAATTTGATAATTTTTTAAAGGAATATGAAGAAAATGCAAGCATTCTTGTTGATGAGCCAAAGAATGAAGATGAATATTATAAATTCTCAATTGATGGTCCATTCTTTTATACTCCTGAAGACTTGACCAATATACCGGCGGATTATATCAGCAAAAAATATAATGATATTTTCAAAAAAAGTCCGGATGAAATATGTAAATATAAATATGGAATCGTTGCTGATTCTTTATCCGTTAGCATCTATAATTTTTACACAAACGATATAATTGCATCTTACTCAATAAATTTTTCCATTGACCGGATTCATGTGCCGTTTATTAATGGCAAGTATGAATTTTATGTGAAGAAAGATTTGTTTGATGAAGATATAAAACGTTGATTACTCATTCTATGACTATATAAAGTAAATCTGAATAATCATTAATACTAAAATAATTTAAATAACTACAGTCATAGGATGAGTAATAACTTTGAAGTAATAGTAATCGGTGCAGGGGCGGCAGGATTATTCTGTGCAATTGAAGCAGGGAAACGCGGCAGGAAAGTCCTTGTCATAGAGCGTGAAGAAAAAGCAGGTAAGAAAATTCTTATTTCCGGCGGCGGCAGATGCAATTTTACAAATATTTATTCATCCCCTGATAGATTTATTTCAGATAACCCGCACTTCGCTATATCTGCTCTTGCAAGATATACACCACAGGATTTTATTTCCCTTGTAAAAAAACATGATATAAAGTATCACGAGAAAAAGCTTGGACAGTTGTTCTGTGACGGAAGCTCTAAACAAATTGTCGATATGCTGCTGAAGGAATGCAAAGATGCAGGTGTGGAAATAATTTATAACTGCAAAGTTGCAAATATAAGCAAGAGTGATAACTTCATATTAATTACATCTCATGGCGAGTTTGAATGTGAATCACTTGTTATTGCATCAGGAGGCATTTCAATTCCCAAAATGGGTGCAACTGATTTTGGGTATTCTATTGCAAAGAAATTTGGATTAAAATTAACTGAAATAAAACCGGGGCTTGTACCTTTAACCCTGCATAAAAGAGAGCTTGATGTCTTTGGCTCTCTCAGCGGTGTATCGTTTGATGCAGTTGTTTCATGCAATGGTGTAAGCTTCAATGAAAGTGTGTTATTCACTCACCGCGGATTAAGCGGACCTGCAATATTGCAAATCTCATCTTATTGGGATGGGGGAAAAGAAATTGTAATAGATATACTTCCAGGTATTGATATAATAAAAGAAATAGAAAATAACCGCAGTGCAAAACAATTAAACAAATTCCTTTCTTTATACTTATCTCAAAGGTTTATTGATAAATGGTGTGAAATGTATTTTCCATCACGTCCTGTTAATAAGCTCTCACCCAAAGATATAATCATTCTCTCCGAAAAGCTTCACAACTGGAAAATTATTCCATCCGGAACAGAAGGATATGAAAAAGCTGAAGTGACAAAAGGCGGAATAGATACTGATGGGCTTTCATCAAAAACTATGGAATGCAAAAAAGTAAAAGGCTTGTATTTTATAGGAGAAGTAGTTGATGTAACCGGCTGGCTTGGAGGATATAACTTCCAGTGGGCATGGGCTTCAGGATATGCATGTGGAAATGTACTCTAACTGTCATTCCCGCGAAGGCGGGAATCCACTGCTAATGATATAAAAAATTATTTCTTCTAGAATATTTGTACAGAAATAAAGAACCTCAAGTAGTATATCCTTTATTCGATTGTTTTCAATTCTCCCTCTGATGGATTCCCGCCTTCGCGGGAATGACATAATAATTACTTACAACAAGTTACTTGCCAACTCAGCCAGCTCCGAGCGTTCACCTTTTTCGAGATTTATATGGGAATATATCTTCTGCCCTTTAAAATGCTCAATCAGATAAGATAACCCGTTCGACTGTGAATCAAGATATGGATGGTCTATCTGGTAAATATCTCCTGTTAACACGATTTTTGCACCTTCACCAACACGCGTGATAATGGTTTTTATTTCATGAGGTGTAAGATTTTGTGCTTCATCGATAATAAAAAATATCCTCTGTAAGCTTCTTCCCCTGATATAACTCAGAGGCTCAATTACCAGCTTTTCATCTTTCACCATTTGTGTTATTGCCACATTTTGTTTATCACTTTCGCTGAACTGGTCCTGTATAACTTTCAGGTTATCCCAGAGCGGCTGCATATATGGTGCAAGCTTGTCTTCTATATCACCGGGAAGGAAGCCGATATCTTTATTGCTCAATGGTACAACAGGTCTTGCAACGTAAATTTGTCTGTAATTTTTCCTTACATGAAGTGATGAAGCGAGAGCCAGCAGTGTTTTTCCTGTTCCTGCTTTACCGGTAATTGATACAAGCGGAATATCGTTATTAGTAAGCATATCTATGGCAAAAGTCTGCTCAGAGTTTCTTGGCCTGATACCGTATACAACCGATTTATCTATCTTTTTTAATACTTGTAATTCAGGGTCAAGATATGCAAGTACCGAGCGGTTTGCATTACGAAGAATAAAATATTTATTCGGAACTACTTCAATTCCGGTTTTTTTGAATGCTTTCTTTGCATCTATTTCATACGGAGGTGAAAAAAATTTAACCAGCATGTCATCATCAAAATCTTCCACTGTTTCCCTGCCATTATACAATTCTTCGACACTGCTTATCCTGTCAGTGGTATAATCTTCTGAATAAATGCCGAGTGCTTTGGCTTTCATGCGGAGATTTACATCTTTAGTCACAAGCACAACCTGTTTTGTAGAATTAAATTTTTGCTGTACTTCAACTGCAGAGCTTAAAATCCTGTGGTCTGGTGTATCTTCACGGAAAATATCTTTTATTTCCTTACTTAAACCGCGTGTAATGGAAATTGAAACCTTGCCTTTATTCTTACCCATGCTTATACCGCCATTGAATAAAGCAGAGCCGCTCATTGAATCAAGTGTCCTGGCAAATTCTCTTGCATTAAGATTTATAACCTGGTTGCCGCGTTTGAAGTGGTCCAGCTCCTCTATTACGGCAAGAGGTATAACTATATCATTATCTTTAAATTGGTGGATACAGGTTGCATCGTGCAATATTACATTAGTATCCAAAATAAATATTTTAGTTGATTTTTTTTTCATTCGAAGATAAAAGGATTTACTAAATTCGGAAGAATTTTTATTTGATGTGAAGATAGTATGTTTTGTGTAGTTCTAATGTGAGTACGGTTTAATCTTCTGTATTAATATAATAAATTTTTGTTTATATGTAAACAGGGAAAGTGCGGAAAAAGTTTTGCGGGATTAATAAATATTTAATATAAGGTTAATACTTTTATCAGGCAGGTATTTCATGTCTTTCTGCATGCATACACTCAACTGAACAGGAGCGTCTCATTTTTCTCTCGCATTCCTCACATTCAAAATGCTGTTTATGGCAATCTAGGTTGGCACAATTAACATACCGGTCTGTTGGCTTTCCGCAGTGATGGCATTTTGAGACAATTTTATATTCATCGGCAAAGTTAACGGGAATAGAAATCCTTTCATCGAACATATAACATTTACCTTCAAAGTGTTTTCCTTTAATTTCCGGGTCTTTGGAATATGTAATAATACCGCCATCAAGCTGTGATACATCCTTAAATCCTTCACTTAGCAAAAATCCTGTGAACTTCTCGCATCTCACCCCGCCCGTACAATATGTCAGAACTTTAGCATCTTTATATTTCGAGAATTCATTTCTCACCCAGTCAGGAAATTCGCGGAAGCTTCTCACCGGCGGCCGAACCGCATTGTGGAAATGACCGAGGTCAAATTCGTAATCGGTACGTACATCAAGTATGATTGTATCATCCTTCTGCATGGCTTCACAGAATTCCTTCGGCTTAAGATGTTTGCCTGTAATTTTATTCGGGTCTATTTCCTTATCAAGCCGGAATGTGACTAATTCCTGTTTATATCTTACGTATAATTTCTTAAACACATGTCCGGGCACTTCATCAATTTTAAATATCATATCTGCAAAACGCGGGTCGGAATGCAAAAAATCCATGTACTTTTCGCTCTGTTCAAATGTGCCGGAAACAGTGCCGTTAATACCTTCTCCTGCTATCAAAATTCTGCCTAAAACGCCCAAATTTTTGCAAAACTGCATGTGTTCCTGTGTGTAAAGCTCAGGATTTTCAATTGTGGTGTATTTATAATATAATAAAACTCTATGCATAATAATAGTTTAACAATTATGTTGTGGTTTTTTATCCAGGCGGGAAAAAAATATACAAAGCCTTTTGAGCTTTGTATATAATCTTAAATCAGAAACGAAAAAAATAAAATTATTTCTCTTTTTTTAACACCATTTTAATATCTTTACCTGAGTACAGATATAATTTCTCATTCTGTATCTTATAACTATCTGCATTTTTGAGAATACTTAAAAAGGTTGTTTCGTCAATATCATCACAAAACATTTTTGTGGAAATCATATCTGAAATTTTTATTGTTGAGCCGGAGACAGTATATTTTCCATTGATAGTGTTGCAGCCAGTTGTTCCGGATACATCATTAGCCTCTTTAAATATTAAAGTAGGAAATTTATCCTTGTAAATATTGGCATCCGTTTTAATTCCATTTATACTGTCTGCTATCCAGGTATTAAACAATGCGGTTTCATTCGAAGTACTTTTATCCCCTGCAGTGCATCCGGCAAGTATCGATATTGCTATAAAAAATGGAATAGTGAATAAATAGATTTTCATATAATTAAAAAGTATTAAGTGAAGTTTTTATATTTGTTTACATTACAATTTTAATTGTTTTTTGTTTGAAAATATATGTAAAACAGTTTAATGGAATGTGAAAATCTTTAGAATTGAAACAATGCTAACGTGTAGTTATATTTGCAGATTATAGAGATTCCCGGCTACATGGGAATGGAAACGCGGGAGTGGCGAAATTGGCAGACGCACCATCTTGAGGGGGTGGCGCTCACAAGGCATGGGGGTTCAAGTCCCCCCTCCCGCACTTTAAGGTGATTAGTAATAATCACCTTTTTTTATTTGAATTTTTGAATGATATTATAAAGTATTATCTTTGTGAAAATTTATATATTGTTTTGAATATGGAAATATTAGAAAACAAAAACAGTAATGACCCAATTAAAGAAGCTGTTGAGTTTGGAATTGATTTAACCCTGTTTTATGAGCGGCTTGAATTAACTCCAACACAACGAATTGAGAAGCATCAGCAAATTCTCAGTTTTGTTGAAGAACTAAGAAGAGCAAGTGGAAAAAAGAATGGTTAAAGTTGAAGAATTAATACCTCTCTTACACAAAAATAATATTAAATTTATTATTATTGGCGGACAAGCAGCCGTTTTACAAGGTTCAGGTTTTGTTACAGCCGACATAGATTTCTGCTATTCACGTGATAAAAATAATTTGGAAAATATTGTAATTGCATTAAGTCCTTTTAAACCGACTTTAAGAGGTGCAGATAAAAATCTTCCTTTTATTTTTGATCCCAAAACTCTCGAGATGGGTATGAACTTTACTTTTTCAACCGATATTGGCGATATAGACCTGTTAGGTGAAGTAACCGGTATAGGTAATTACGAAGATACGTTAAAGTATTCTGAAACACTTGATATTTACAATTTACCTTGCAAAGTTTTGACTTTAGAAGGATTAATTATCAGTAAAAAAGCATCCACCCGGCAAAAAGATTTAATAGTTTTAAAGGAACTTGAAGCAATTCTGGAAATTCAAAAAAGAAGAAAGAATAATCCATAAAAAATACTACAGCTCTTAATTCCGGATTTACCTGTATTAATATTTCTCACTGAAAATACATCATCTTCATTTTATTTTGCGTTGTTACTATTTTAACCTCTTCTTATTTTTGAATATCCAAAAAATAATTTTCTCAGCTATGATAAACTCTAAAGGAGTTGGAACAAGATTTCTCGGTCTTCAAAAAGATGATGACGGAAAGCTTTTCGCAACCAATTGGATTGTAATTTTATTCTTACCAATCTTCCCTCTGTTTAGTGCTTATATAAATATCATTAAAACAGGTGATGTATTTAATAATTACCGGGTAATTGAAAAAACAGAACACAGGTTTACAAATATTCTTAAAACATATCTATACGGATGGATTATATTTCCTGCGTTCATGTTCGGTCCCATATGTTTTGCTACTCCCGAGTTTGCGGCATCAATAGGAATAAAAGATATCAGGCATTCATCATTATTTCAAACAATAGTTATAATAGTTGTAGCATGGGTGGCTATTACAGGAATAATATTGATACTATGGGATATGAAAAGAAGAAAGGGCGGTAATGAGGTAAGCTTACCATATAAAATTACAGGTTGATTTATCAATGTAATCTCTTTTGCAATATTAAAATGTTTTTTTAAAACCGGTTCTTTTTATTTAATGTGATAAAAATTCTGTATTAATTCCTTCCTGCATTTATTTATTTTAAATACTTTGAGCATTGCATAGTTATCTGTATTTGTGGAGCCCAAATATGTTTTCAAATCCATATCTTTTAATATCATTAATCCTCTTGAGTGAATAATTCTGCCATATCCTTTTCCGCGTTCTTTAGGAAGTAAAGCAATATTTAACAATGTACCTACCTTCCTGCGGGTCGTAAACTTAGGAGCCATGACTGTTAAAATTTTAAACGGCATAATTATTCCAACCGGTCTTTCTTTTAGAAAAACAGATTTCCAGTTATCAATATCATCTCCGCAGTTATATTCTTTTATCATTCTCTTAATGTACCTTTTGAATCCGGAAAGTGTCCTGATGGGATCAGCACAAGAAGCTCTGAATACTTCAAAGAATTTTTCTATACCGGTATCATTTATAGAACGGTATTGAAAAATATCGTCATATGGGAAAGTATGATTGATAAGATTTTTCACGAAGCAGATTTTGGAATATTTTATTTTAAATCCACAATCGATTAAAAAGTTACTCTGAGGCATGTCACGTTCAGAATCCTCACTTTGAATAATACATTTTTCCCTTTTAGCAAACTCAAAGAACCTTTTTCTTAATTCATTAATAATTTTCTTATTCTTTTCATTTTTAATGGAGAATGCATTGAAATCATACCCACCTTTTTTATGACCTATAAGCTCAATATAATTTTCACCTGCCTTTAGCGAGTAACCTGTTTTGTAAACTTTTTCTTCTATTTTCATTTTCTAATATTTTGAACAAAAATAACTATAAAAACATATATTTATGTTTCATTTTTATATCTTAGTTATTAAATTGATGTAAATACTGTTAGCTGTTCAAAATTTCTAACTTATCAATAATATGAAATCCACTCATCAGCTTTCACAGGAAATTCTTATTATGTTATTCTCTTCATATATTGGCTGCTTGATTATTGGATACATTATTTTCCAGTCACAGATATTTATTCCAAACCTGGCTGTTTTCCAATTTGTAATAAGCGGAGCTATGGCAGCTTCATTTTTTACATTATTAAGATATACAACATTCCGAAATTCTTTGGCAGGGTATTTTGTGATTTGCATTTTTATGGAAGGATTATTAATGAAATCACCTACTGCAGAATATATATTAAGAGATATTTTGTACTTTGCTGTTATTGGTTTTGCTGTATATCTGTATTGGCGATATTCATACAAAACAAATTTATTATGGAACCGTCCTTTACAGTTTGCAGGTTATTTTGCAGTTTTAAATATTGTTATGACAGTAGTGCTGTTATTTATTAATAACCAACTGCCGCAGCTTATTAATGCTTTAGCTCTGAATATGTCTATAAGCTTTTTAGTTGGTTTGGGATTGGGAATTGGCATTGAAGCCGGAAATTATTTTATTAAGAAATTACCCGCTGTTGAAGAAGAACAACCAATAGCAGAAGATAACAAATCATAATAGTAATTTATTTAATAAAATAAATAATACAAACAACAATCAATCCAATTAACGCTTGCACAAATATCTCCTTCCGTGTCATAACGGTGTGCTTATGTTTTCTTCTAAGAAAACCCCAGGCAGTCCAGTAAGCCCATGTAACTTTATTCCCGATAACCTGTTCTTTGAATCCGCCGGGTTTACGCGGATAACCGAATACACGCAGCAAGTCATACCATAAATAAAAAAGCAAATCAGCCCACCATGTCCACCATAAAATATTAAATGCTAATGCCGAAAACCAACCGTAGAAAATAAACAGAAAAGCAGTAATTATTAATTGCACGATTAATTGAGATATGCGGTATGGATTAATCGGTGTAAAATCTTCCCAGCCTTTTTTGTGCGAGATGTGAAAGCCGAAATAATCGTATAGTGAAAAAATGATTATACCGGTAAATGATGCGAATAGCTCCAATGGAAATTTGTTAACTTATTAATTTTTCCAATTGCTCAAGGTCCACAGATGTGGGATAAAAATCTCCCATCCACCTTCTGCACCTGTTTGCATTTAACGAAATACCTACTGCAGTAATTCCCTTTTTATCACATCTTCTTAATCCCATTGTCAGCTCAGGTATGCAGGCAATACCAAGTATTCCCGTATGTTTATCACTAATAAGCTTGTTTAGCTCTGCTTCAAGCCAGATGTACGGAGTGATGTTCTTTTTCATTAACATTACACTTATTTGGCTGATATAACAGGATTTTTTGCAATGTTTACAAAGATAATCTGTGCCGTTTGACTTAGCTTTGCAGAGCTCAATATTTTCCCGCATGCAGTGCGGAAGTAGAGCAATCTTATGTTCTGATTTAAGGAAATCTTCCTTGTTCAAAATATTGGTTAATTCTATTTCAAGCATGTAAAGGTGATACTGGTATTCTAAGGTTGAAATAGTGTTATTAAAATATTTTGAGTAAGGCAGCGTTTTGAAATGCCCTTTAATCGGAGCAGTAAATGTTTTTAATTCTTCTATTTCATGCCTTATAAACTCATAATCAGGCGGAAGCTCGTAATGTTTCTTTGAAAACATCTTTCTGATAAATGATGCCTTGCTGTGCAATCTCAGATTTTTAATGTGATACATAATATCCGGATTATCATTCATGAGAAGCAAAACAATATCCTGCAGTGTCCGGTAATAGTTATCTGTTGAGACGGAATCTCCAAACAACGTATAGGTTTCACCAATTACAGGAATATATTTTACGGTATCAGTCAGCAAAATTTCAATTAATATTTATTGAAATATGGCATTATTTCGTAAAAGGTGAAAGGGAAAAGATATAACGGGAGTCGTGAATTCATTTGATTACCGGATTCATCAGATTTGTCAGATTTATAAGATTTAGATGTTAGAAATTAGATTTCGGAGTTCACTTACTAATAGATAAACCTATCTGTAAATTATCTCTTTCCCTCTAATCATTTTTACCCTGTTTCCCAACAATCATTGTTCTTCTTTGTGCTCTTAGTTTCCTTTGTGTGCTTTGTGTTGAAGCTTCGTATTCTGAAGAATCTGTATATCTTTCATCTTATTATCATCCACCACAGGGCAAGTGTTATTGCAGAAATTGGTATCCCTATTCCTATCATCAGGTTTGCAAGCTTGGGATTTAAATTAAACTGTGTTGCCAGCACAGAGCCCATTACCATTGGCGGCATTGCTGATTCTATTAAGCTTACCTGGAAGGGCAAACCGTTTAACCTGAAAAAATAATAATAAAGTACAAATATCACAGCAGGTGCAAGCACGAGTTTATACATTAAGCCGGAAATTAATTCTTTCCAGAGCAATGTATCGATTTTCGGATTTAACTGCATACCGACAGAAATTAATGCAAGAATTATTGTCGGTCTTCCTAACTGCATGAGTATAGATGAGGAAAAATCATTGTGTCTTACTCCGGCTGCTATCATAATTAATGATACTACAAATGCAATGAATGATGGATAGGTAAGAATGTTATTAATTATTTTTTTAATGGAATAAGTACCGCTTGAATAAATTGATGCAGCAATTATTCCGAGTGTTGAAAGAACAAGAAAGCTTCCCGCCTGGTCAATAATCACGCCAATTTTTAATCCGGCTTCTCCAAACAAAGCAATTAATACAGGAAACCCGACAAATGATGTATTTGCCAGCCCGCCTGTAAGAATTAAAGCTCCCGTAGTTTTTCTATCCCATTTAAATATTTTTTGAAGCAGGATGAAGAATGCTGCCGATAATATAAATATTATCCATATTACAACAGCAGGGAAGATTAAATCATAGCTTACATCAATTTGAGGTACATAATATAGCGTAAGAGCAGGCAGGCAGATATAAATAATTAAAGAATTTATAATCTTTGGCGAGTTTTCAGAAAAAGCTTTATGCCTAATCAACAGCATACCTGTGAGAATGCACAGTGGAATCAATAATAAATCACTCATAAAACAAAAATAGCCATTCTCTCAGATTATTAAAAGATTAAAATAAACTTGTCCCATTTTCAATACATATTTTTTTCAGCCTTCCAAAATCTAACGAAATCCGTGAGCAGCATTTTACAGTAATATTACGACATGCCTTAATTTATTTCGATATTATCAAAGAACGATTAGTGATGCTTATATAGCTATATAAGCATCACTATATAATTTATTATAGTAATTGTTAATTGTCAAGTTTTTGGTGAAAAAACCTCACCCCTTTCCCCCTCTACTGGGAGGAGAGGTGTATTTAGAGCTTAAAAATCAAAAGATTCCCCTCTCGAGAGGGGTGGACTCCG
>RPQH01000088.1 GCA_003820375.1 Ignavibacteriota bacterium | reverse complement strand
TGAGATATCCTGGTAATTGTAATATACCCTGCCTGAGGCTGTGGTGCTCTTTACTGTTGTGTTGGAGGTATAGCTTGAGTTATTATAACAAATCTCTATTAGTAAATTACCCCCTGTATACATAAATCCGGTCTGGAGTGTTACATACTGAATGCCTGTGCCCGGTACTGTGTATGTACCTGAATAGACTTCGGTCATTCCTGTTCCAAAGGATGTTACGGTTGTGGCAGTTGTGTTTAACATCTTTATCTTAAAGCCGTTCATAGTCTGTCCGGCTGCTGATACTACATCAAAACCAATCTTGGTAATATATGCTGTTCCCGTGCCTATTTCAGCTGCTGTATAGAGCATGTCGGTTCTGGCATCCATATAGAAAGTGTAATAAGGATATCCAACTGCCGTTGTTCCTGTACCAATGCACTTAGAGACAACGTTGGTTATCTTAAATGAATATAAAGCTGAAGAATCCCTGTTATGGTTTGATGAGTTATCCTGTGCAATTATTCTATAGAATATTGAATCGCCTGTTGCAACCTGTGAAGTATCAGAGTTAAAAGCTGCTGCAAATGTGCTTCCGCCTGTATTGATAAGCTTAAATGATTTTAATCCTGTTGAGGTACTATTCTTATACCATCTTACCCAACCTGAATCTATACCAATGTTATCACTAATTGAAGCAGTAACAATCTTTGGCCATTCAATTCTCGGACATGTTGGAATAGGCGTATGCGTAATAACCGGTTTAATAACATCGGGTGCTACCTGGAATGAATGATAATTTGCAGGAGCCCCGCCGGGATTTGTAACTGCTCTTCCCAACATATCACATGTTTTGATATAATACTTGTAGGTATTTTGCACACCATTACCCGGTATGTTTGCTGTCCAGTTATTGCCTGATGTGTTGGTTAATGATACGCTGTCTGTAAAAGCTGAACCCCTTGTCCACATTACCTTTGTCTTTGCCGGGTCAATATTTGAACCTGCCGGGGAAATTGTGCAATTTACAACATAAGGTCCGTTTACATTTTCTGTATTCGGGATAGGGGTGTGCCCGATTGACGGTCCGTATGTTGCCATATATATCGAAGGATCTCCCATGCAGTTGTACATTTCCAGATACCTTCTCATTGTTGGGGTAACACTTCCAAAATATTGTACTGTATAATATTTTCCCATAACAAAAGAAGGTGAAGTCTTTTTAAGACCATCCGTAAAGAATGCCCTGTACACTCTTCTTTGCAGAATATCATCTTCAGTCCAATATGAATTAACAGATGAACCCCAATATACTGAGCCGCCCTTGGCTGTTCTTATCCATGTTTCTGAAAAGCACTCGCCTGACTGGAACTGACCTGTGAGGCATGCAAAAGAATTTACATATGGATATACTGTATTAGTTAATGCATTAACCTGGCTTTGATTTAACGGCGGACCATCTGCCCATAATGTTACATCACCATGACCTGAGTATATTGCGAATGTCTGGTTGGCATTTAATGCTGCTATTAATTGAGCTGTTGTTGCACTGTAAGTATGAGTATATAGTTTCTGGAATGTATATCCCCCGGGATTAAAAAAGCTGTCAATACAGAAATTATGTGTACCTTCGGTTATTGAATAATTATCATTTGAAGACATAAAAATGCTTTTCTTGGGTAAAGAGTTTATATTATTTTCCATATATAAACTCTTCGTGATGATGTTTCCTAATTGTGTTGTGTTGGCAACTGAGAACCTTCCAAGAAATACATCTGCAAATGCATCGCTTCCTTCAAGTAAAGTAAAATTCAAATCAGTATAAGGATTTCCTTCTCCGATTCCTGTCCATCCGGGAATTTTATCTACGTCACCTACGAATAAAATAAATTCCGGTCTTGTTGACATTGTATTGTACCTGTTCTGTATGTATGCTAAAATAGCAGTGTTGGATGTACCTGTTGTTCCCGTGTTTACCATAAGAACATTGTAGCCCATTCCCTGTTTATGCGTAACGAACGGAGCCATTGCACTCTCGTATTCGGGAGCAGTAATAATTAAATAATTATTTGTCGGGGTTAAGCGGTTTTCATTGTAATTTACAAACAATGTTTTTAACATTTCATTAAAGGATGAAGGTACCAATACATTTGTACTTGCTTCATTCTGAAGCTTAATTGTAAAGCTTCCCTGATTAACCTGTGAAAGCTCATTATCCTGTGGATTATATGAGAAAGGATGAATTGTAACATTCACACCTTTCACGCCTGCAATAATGAAAGGTTCCGAGAATTCAGCAAACGGCTGAGCAACACCTTTTGAATTATAATACTGCTGGTTTATTGTAAAAGGTCTGTCATCATGGCTTTTGTTTTTTTCCCATGGTGCCTGTGCAGGATATATTTTATTGCTCATATGTTTCACATCCTTTGAGAGCATCAGATTTTCCACTGCGGGTGCCTGCTCATTGTTAGAAATAAATAAGCTGAATGTAATTGTAGGAAGACCGGGATATCCGGGAACTGCTGCCAGACCGTAATCTTCTATATATAATTGTGTATAATTATTTCCTTCAGCATATATATTATTTAACTGGTACTGAGGCAGGTTAAAATTGACTTTGTAGCTTGTGCCTTCTTTTGTAATTGTAATGCCTTTCGGCAAGTCGGATGAATATAAATTAAACGATACAATTGCTAGAATTAAACATAAAAAAGTAAGTTTCTTCATGATAAAAAGATTAAAAAATTTATGAGTAAAAAATGTGATGTGAAAAAATAGATAATTCTGCCTCCGGGGATGTGAAAACATCCTTCAGAATTAAAATAAATGTAGTTAAAAGTCATGAATGGGTGACTTTGATAAACTTAAAATTTGATAAAAAATATACGCAGAAGTTATCAACTCGTATCAACAAATTTAATTTATTCCCCTATTAAAAAACAGGAAAGAAATCGTTTAAAAACATAACGATAAAAAAGCAGTTGAAAAAGCGGCAGAAAATTGTTTGATTAAGTTAATGAAACCAATAGCGGATAAACGTTCCATGAAGAAATAAAAATAATTTCAATTATGAGTCCGGAGAACCGGGAGTTGATGAAAGGCAAGGGGGCACTGATATAAATAATGTGATTTACTGCTATTGAAAAAACTGAATAGGCAACTCCAGGTTTTCAATTAAATCCGTACCCTTGTCAACTGCAATAATAACAGGATTTTCAATTTAATGAGGGGTGTCAGGTTATTTGTAGGAAAGCAAGGATTTTTCTTGTTTATTTTTTTTGTACTATACTTACAGTTCATTCATATTGGCAAGATGAACCTGACACTGCCTAAAAATTTATCAAAAGAAAACATGAATGCCAAGCTGCGGCATCAAGTAAAAATTCCTGTGTTTTAAATTAGTATTATCATCATCTTTTGATATCCGGGGCATAGCTCTGAGTCCTGTTGTTAATCCAAAATTTTTCGACATGATAATTGAATACTTTGCATCAAACACGAGGTAAGTTGATGGGAAACTTTTTGCATTTAAATATGCAGCACCTGCACCTAAGCTGATAAAATGCTTTTTTGCAAATGGAATATTACAGCGTATTCCTCCTGCAAGAAGTATTCCGGCTTCATCATCAGGTATATATCCTGCACCAAACTGTACCCATCCAAAGAGAATGTTCTTTGTTATGTTTATATTACCGGTAACAGATAATGTATGCATGTATGGTTCTTTGGGAGCATTGCTGAAACCATTAGCATAAGCCAATGGAGGATGAACGACAAACATTACACCATATTCTATATCAACATAACTGATAAAATTGAAATATTTCGTACCTGAAAACTTGTCCCGGGTTTTAATTGAAGAGTTATGAATATTATATTTTAATGGTGAAATTAATTTTGGCTCCGGTATAAATTGTGAATAAGCGGCAGTACAAATAAAAAAGAAAAATAACACACTTAATAAAACCCGCATATAAAACCTTTCGCTGCCTGTTCAGGCATTAACCGGAAAATTAGCAGTATCTTATATATAACATAATTATTGATACTCCCGATGTCAATGATAAAACAATCCAGGAATATTTACTCATCCAATGACTATATTTAATAAATACGATTTGACTTTAAAGATATAGTGTATTAACTAAGTTTAGTAATAGGATGAGTAAAAGAACCGAAGAGAAGATTACTCGTCCTACGACTGCCAAAAATTGCTAAATGATTTAATAATGACAGATAATTTAAAAAGTACAGGTTGTAGGACGAGTGGGAATGGAAAATCTTTCATCCATCTCAAAAACTCATCCGGCGAGCGGTGCCGGGTAAAGAAATTCTATTATAAGAAAAATATGCTTACTTATTTTGAAAGTCATCGGAGCAGTATTCTATCATAAGGACAGTGTCAGGTGTCTGTTAACCAATCCCGTCATTCCGTATTGGCGGATCATTTCTGGCTCACCCGGCATTATCCCACCTTTTGACATGATTTGGGTTGTTTATTGTATGACTTTGTTAACAAAACCTGCAGGAGTTGGGCTGTTTTCAGGACATTCTTAGCTAAAAATGCCGGTATATCACCGTAACTTATTGCAGTATAAGCAGATAACTCTGTCAGAGTGTGCCAATTTTTGGGCAAGATATGTCGATTATGAGCGGGAATCACCATATTTCCCTAAAAACAAATCTTCAGTTTTTCAGTAACTGATATAGTTATGGGAAAAATCCGGTAGCAAATTATTGTCGCTGTTGTTGGAGGATTATGATGATGCTAAAAGCTTATCCGTTTCAAATCAGCAATCATCCCCCTAGCCCCCTTCGAAGGGGGAACTCTTGCCTGCTTATTCCTGCTTTAATTTAAAAGCTCATAAAATTGCCTAAAAATCACTCTAAACACTCCATACACTCTATGCACTCCACACTCTATCAACTATTTTCACCAAAAAGTTGACAATGAGCAATTACTATATTATTTTATATAGTAATGATGAATATCATTCATCATTGTTCTTTGTTAATACCGAAATAAATAACAGCATGTCGTAGTATTGTATGAAAATACTTCTCACGGATTTGGTTAGATTTTGGTGGATTGAAAAAAATATGTACTGTATTTTACCCCTAAGGGGTTTTATACCCTATGGGGAAAAATGCACTATTTATTTTACTTCTCCGGCAATCGGTATGACACAACAGCATTACCGCTATCATCAATAATTTCCAGCAGTGCGTAATTTTCTTCGCCGTAAATAAAGCTTACTTTTCCGTATGCATGCCCGTCGCTGTTATAGCTGCCCTGGTTCCAGATGTTATATCCTGCAAGCGAGGTGAGAAGTCCGAGACGGTTGTTACGCACATCAAGGTTTGAGCTGCTTATTTCAGGCATAACGGAATTAGTCCCGTCATCAATATATGACGAATGCGAGTCGCCGCTTACTATTATTACATTCTTAATATTATCATTCTGAACCGTTTTAATTAAATCTAACATATCTTCGGGGTAACCTGCCCATTTATCTATTACACCCCTTCTTATCTGCGGGTAGTATTTGTTAATTCTTTCATCCACAGCAGCATCAAAATAGCGGGGATTAAATATTACGGATGAAACGATAACTTTCCATTTTGCTGAAGAGCTCTTTAATGCATTAAGGAACCATGTCTTCTGGTCAGTACCTGAAATATTAAAACCGGCTAAAATAGAATGGCTTGCCGGCGGGCTGAACTCACCGCTGCTGTTAAATGCTTCAGAGCTGCTGCTTCTCTGTGTACGCAGGTCAAGCACAAAGAAATCAACATCACCGATGCTGAATTGCTGCCATATGCCGTTGCCGGGGTTTTCAAGCTTGTAATGAGGGAAGAATGTGTCATATGCTTTTATTGAATATTGCTTATTTGAGACTGTTCCGTCTTTGTCGTTGCCGGCATAGTCATGGTCATCATAAGTATATACTATTGGCATTTTACTTAATATATCCCGTGCAAAAGGATATGAGTAATCGTATTTAAGGCGGTAGCTTCTTTCGATTAATGACATGCTGTTGTTAAAATTCAAATCAATAGTGTAATCAGCATACACCCAGTCACCCAGGTGGATAAAGAACCTCAATGAATCTTTTGCAATAACGGAGAATATATTTGAGCTTGAGCCTCTTCCCTGCTGCTGACATGAGCCGAACCCGAAGGAAAAGCTGTAAGCCATATCTGACGGGAATGTTAAGAAGTAATGAACTTTATCGGCAGGATAATCATCAACAACGGCACGGTAAAAATATTTTGTGTTGGGCTTTAAATTATTTATTTCCGGTTTAACATAATTATAATTTTCCTTATCCGATTCAAATTCGCCGGTAAAAAAAGCATTACTGAAATCGGTTTTTTCGGAAAGCTGGATTCTTACTTTTGCCGGCTGTGTTGTTTTCAATATAAAAACGACAGATGTTGATGTTACCGCCCCGGCAAACGGACCAAGCTCAACAATATCATTTCTGCCCTTAACCGATTTCAACGGTACGTCGCGGATATATGAGGTTGTTTCCGGCTTGTTATTACGGAATGTGTCGTCACCTTTTCTTTCACTGCATGAACTAAAAAGGAATATGCATAATATTAGAAGCAGGTATTTAAGCGGCATGTCTTCCGTTAGCGACTTCCTTTTCTTTGATAACCTCTTCTTTTTCTTTTATCTCAACTCTTTCCTTTTTCAGCGTCAATCTAAGCCGGCTGAAAATGCTCATATAGATATTTGCTACCCAAACAAGTGAAAAGAAGCTTATAAGATAGCCGCGCCAATCATCAAACCAGATAGCATACTCTGTTATTAGTAAAAACAATATTGTTACATAGTGGCTGAAGCAATATTCGCAAGTGAACAGGTAGAAGAACTTTCTCATAAACATTGATGGTGAAGTTTGTGAACGTTCAACACAAAACTCTCTCGGCTCCCTGAATACTTCTTCATGAGTAACTGTCCATGCAATACATGCAACAGGTATTGCAAAGACAAATAAAAGTGTTATTTGAGTACCTAGATTCATTATTATTTCAAAAATTTATTAAAACTTTCATTTCATTAAAGAAAACGGAAAGAGCTGTTATTTCATTCCCAGAGAACCGGATATGGCAAATTTACCATATGAATCTGTTGAATCCCGAAATGAAGCTAATATCCCGGATAAGCGATTAGCAGATACCGGGATTAATTTAAAAGAACCATTTAATTTTCCTTCGTGTTTTAAATAAAGTTAATTTTTATAAACTTTAATATTGTATCATTATGAAAAGAATAAGTTTATTAAGAACAGAGGTTTTAATGGTAATGCTTTTTTCAGCATTATTTTTATTTTCATCCTGTAAAAGTGAAAGCGACACAGACAGAATGAGAAGCGACAGGAATGAAGGGACTACTGATGAAGATAAAGACAACACACTTAACAATGACAGGACAATGACCGGTTCAATGACACAAAGCATGAATGCTGCAATGAATAATATGAACGAAACGATAAAAAATTACAGTATTACAGGTGACTCTGATTATGATTTTGCTATGATAATGATGCCTCATCACCAGGCAGCTATTGATATGGGTCAGGCATATCTAAACAACGGGCAAAATACTGCACTTAAGGATATGGTACAAAAAGATATTGAAAAACAAAAGCAGGAAATAGCTGAAATAAAGGATTGGCTGGCAAGGCAAAATAATTACAGCCCCGGTACTATAGATCCGAATTATAAAAGCCGTATAGACAAAGTTGTTGCTGATATGACCGGTAATATGGATGTTCGTGTACAGGATAATCCTGAAAATACTTATATCAATACAATGACATCTCATCACCAATCAGCAATTGATATGGCGAAAATTGAACAGCAATACGGTAAGATAAATGCAATGAAAAATCTCTCTAATAAAATAATTACTGAACAACAGGATGGTATAAAGAAATTGCAGGATATGAGAACCGGCATGATGAATAAGTAAGGTAGTTTATAAGGTTTATAAGGTTTATAAGGTTTATAAGGTTTATAAGGTTTGTAAGGTTTGTAAGGTTTGTAAAGGAAAAAATTTTCAATAATCTTTACAAACCTTATGAACTTTACAAACTTCACTACTCTCCCAAAAACATTATTATACCCAGCTTGTACCGGAATTATCAACAAAAGCTATTTTAATAATATCATCTTTTTATTTTCAATAAAATCATTTGTTTTAATCCTGTAAAAATAAACTCCGGAGGATAAGTTGTTTCCGTTGAAATCAACTGCAAATTCTCCTTGCTGCAAATACTCATCCACCAATTTCGAAACTTCTTTTCCTTCAATATTATATACTTTCAACTCTACATGTCCTGATACAGGAATAGAAAATGAAATCTTTGTTGCAGGATTAAATGGATTAGGATAATTCTAGTTAAGCTTAAAATCTTTTACGGTTGAGCTTATTTTCTGGATTCCAATTAGATTAAGTGTTGCTCCAAATATCTGCTGATAAAATTCCTGAGGTCCTGAAGTTCTATGAGCTCTTACATACATGTATGCAATTGCATTATGATGAACATCAGGATAATAATGCATTTCAACAACAGATTCCCCGGGCGGATAACTGTAAGCCGATGTAGAATCCATTGTTTTGGGATAACAGGCAGCAGGTTCACATATCGATGTTAACCATCCAAACGGCACAATTGCTGAATCACGATGTAGTCTAATGCTTATCGGTGCGTTTGTGTAATTAATAATCTTCCCATAGGAAATAATAACTGTATCGGATGTATTACCTGTAACTATAGGAGGAGATGTTCTTACAAAAGAAAATGTTTGTGAATATAAGTTACCTGATAAAACAAATAGTAATATAAGCAGTGCGAATATTACCCTTCCAAATATTGAATTTTTCATTTTTAGAATTAAATGTGTCTTTTTAAAATGTGTGTGGAGAATATTCTATTAATGAAAGTTATTTAGGTTTAAAAGAATATGCTCTATTACCCCCACACACTTTATTTGTGTTTTTATTCGCTTTTATATTGAATCTACTGCACCATAAACTTTGCCATTTCCGATTTATGCAGCTTACCTCTTTTATTTAAATAGACTTTTATCATAACAAATATTATAGGCGTAACAAAAAGCACATGTATTGCAGAAGTTAAGATTCCTCCTATCAAAGGTACACCAATCGGTTTAGCAAGGTCTGCACCCGTTCCCGTAGCCCATAAAATGGGAGATAAACCAATGAGTGTAGTTCCGACTGTCATGAGCTTGGGTCTTAACCTTAATACAGCTCCGTCATGTGCTGCATCTATTATATCCTGTGTTGTAACTTTTCCATTCTTTGCAATTAGTTTTTTATCTAACGCTTCATGCAGATATATTACCATAACTATACCGGTTTCCACAGCTACACCGAAAAGAGCAATAAAACCAACCCAAATTGCAACAGAGAAGTTATAGCCCATTATTGCCATCAGGTAAACTCCTCCAATCAAAGCAAAAGGAACAGAAAACATTATGAGCAGTGACTCAAGAAAATTCTTGAATACCATATAAAGCATTACAAATATTATAAGGAAAACAATCGGCATAACAATAGTTAGCCGTTCTTTAGCTCTTATCTGGTTTTCCCATTGCCCGCTCCATGTATAATAATATCCTTTAGGAAGCCGGTTCGCAAATTCTGCTTCAAGTACTTCTTTAGCTTCTTCAACAAAACCACCCATGTCTCTTCCCCTAACATTGAGGAACACAATAGAACGCAGCATATTATTTTCACTGCTTATCATTGGCGGTCCTGAAGTTACAACAATATCAGCAAGCTCACCAAGCGGCACCTGGAATGCTCTGCTTGTTCCGGAATTTTGCAGAGATGGTGTTTGCGAACCTGTGCCCATTGTGCTCATCCCTGAAGAAGGTGTACTCATAGAGCCGGGTGTAACGGAAACAAGAACATTTTTTAGCTTATCGATATCTTCCCTGTAATCCCTGAAATATCTGACTCGTATGGGAAATCTTCTTCTTCCTTCAACTGTATTGGAAATATTACCGCCGCCAATAGCTGATTCGATGACATTCTGAACATCGCCGATATTTAATCCATACCTTTGAACAGCTTCCCGGTTAATATCGATATCAATATATTTCCCCCCTTGTGTCCGTTCAGCAAATACATCTGCAGCACCCGGAACATTCTTAACTATACTTTCAGCTTCAATTGCGAGGCGTTCAAGCGTATCAAGATTGTCGCCAAAGATTTTTATACCCAAGTCTGTTCTTACACCGGTTGCAAGCATGTTAATCCTGTTAATGATCGGCTGCGTCCAGGCATTTCCAACGCCGGGTATTTGAAGCTTTGAATTTAATTCTGATATTATATCATTTTTGGTAAGACCTTCACGCCATTCCGATTTATCTTTTAGAATGATTATAGTTTCAATCATATTTACAGGAGCGGGGTCTGTAGGAGTTTCAGCTCTCCCAACTTTACCGAGTGTGTGTGCTACTTCAGGAACAGATGCAATAATTTTATCCTGTATTTGCATAATACGTTTTGCTTCTGTAATAGAAACATTCGGCAGGGTCGTTGGCATAAACAACAAGCTGCCTTCATCAAGTGAAGGCATAAACTCCGAGCCCGTATTCATAATCAATGGAATAGTAGTTAATAATGCTAAAACATTAACAGCCAGAACTGATTTCCTGTATTTTAACACAAATCTGACTGCCGGCTCATATAACCTTGTAAAAAATTTGGATACGGGATTTTTTTCTTCAGAGTAAAATTTGCCCTTCATAAACATTGTCATTAACATAGGTACCAGCGTTATAGTAATAATTGCAGAGCCGATAAGTGCAAACGTTTTTGTAAAAGCAAGAGGATGGAAAAGCTTTCCTTCCTGCCCCTCAAGTAAAAATACAGGAAGGAATGAAATTACTATTATTGCAACGGAAAAGAAAATTGCTCTTCCTACCTGTTGTGCTGACATGATGGAGATTTCAATGTAATTGATCGGTCCGCCTTTTGCCTGAGCTGCAGCAAGATTGCGGTATGCATTTTCTACCATAACAATTGATGCATCTACCAATTCCCCTACGGCTATAATGATACCTCCTAAGCTCATTATATTTGATGTTATATTGAACTGCTTCATTAATATAAAAGAAATCAATATTGAAACAGGAAGCTCTATCAGGATTCTGATGGCACTTCTCCAGTGGAAAAGAAACACCATTACAATAAGAGCAACAACAATAGCTGTTTCAATTAAAGAAGTCTCCAGGGTTGCAATAGATTCTTCTATTAAATTACTTCTGTCATATGAAGGTTCAATCTTTACACCTTCAGGTAGTCCTTTTTCAAGCTCTTTGATTTTTTCTTTTACCCTGTCAATAACAGTTGAGGCATTTTCTCCATAACGCATTACTATAATACCACCAACCACCTCGCCTTCACCGTTCAAATCAAGAAGCCCTCTTCTTGTATCCCCGCCTATCTGGACAGTTCCGATATCTTTCACACGTATACCAACTCCGCCCGAACCGCTGCGTACAGTAATATTTTCAATATCATTTGTACTTGTAATGTATCCTTTACCTCTTACAAAGAACTCGCTCTCACTTGATTCAATATTGCTTCCGCCGACATCTTTATTGCTGTTCTGTACTGCAGAAACAATATCGTTTATTCCAATCCCATAAGAAGATAGCTTCGTCGGGTCAACTTCAATCTGGTACTGTTTTACAAACCCTCCAATAGAAGCAACTTCAGCAACACCTTGTACCGATGTAAGCTGGTATTTAAGATAATAATCCTGTAAAGCACGCAGCTCACCCAGGTCATATTTATCACTTGCAAGATGGTACCAATAAACATGACCTACACCTGTTCCATCGGGACCCATAACAGGTGTCGCACCAGCTGGAAGCATATCCTTTACCTGATTTAGCTTTTCAAGCACACGGCTTCTTGCCCAGTATATTTCCGCTTTATCTTCAAATATTACATAAATAAAGCTCATACCAAACATAGACTGCGAACGCACAGCTCTAACATCCGGTATTCCCTGCAAGCTTTGTGTTAATGGATATGTTATCTGGTCTTCGATAATCTGCGGGCTTCTGCCCATCCACTCTGTCCATACAATCACCTGGTTTTCAGATAAATCAGGTATTGCATCAACAGGTGTATTGATAAGAGACCAAATACCCAGGGCAATAATAAAAATATATACTATAAATACTAAAAACCTGTTACGTGCCGAAAAATCTATTATTTTCTCTATCATAAGTTTATCTATCGAAAAAAAAGTAAATCTGGTTTCACTTTCTAAAATTCTAATCAGGAAATACTATTTGAGTTAATATTATTTCCCTGTAACATTTCTTCTTTCCAATCTCATCTTTATTTGTCGCAGCATGAACCTTTTTTGCCGCATTTGGCATGGTCCATTTTTTCATCTTTATCCATCATTTTTTCATCTTTCTTTGAGTCTGATTTCATCATACATTGCTCACTGCAGGCACCTACATGCTCTTTACAGCATTCTTTAGTACTTACGTCAGAAGCATCTTTTTTCACATCATTTAATACCAAATCCATACCGCACTTGGGGCATTGACCAGGTTTATCCATAATAACTTCAGGATGCATAGGACAGGTAAAAACATCTGTAATACTTCCGTTGTGAATAGCAGTTTCCATCCTGGCATTTGAATCATTTGCTTTAATTGAATATGTTGCCGCAACTGCAAGCATAATTACCAACATTGCTGCAGTGATGATTTTTATTTTTTTCATTTATTATTATAGTTAATGATTTTTTAGTTATTATTTGAGTAATACCGCTAAGCGGGACACTCAATCCATCTAAGCACTTTATTCACTCCACGCACTCTACCTCTCTTTGCAGCATCCATGCAGGTTATCATATGCTGCGGCATCACGTTTCTTATCATTTGCATCATATCCTGCTGCTGTAATTGCATTTTCCAATGCTTCAATGTTTGTCTTAGTGTCATCAAACTTCACAGAAACTTTTTTTGTATTCATGTTAACATTAACGCTTTTTACACCGTCAATATCCTTTAATACACTTGTAATAGTTTTTTTGCACATTCCGCACTGTATTGTTGGTATATTTATTGTGGTTTTTTTGTTACCTGCCTGTGTTTCCGAAATATTTAACATTACTGCAAATACTGCAACAATTATTAATACTGATTTTGCTTTTATAAGGTTTTTCATTTTTTTAATTTTAAATTATATATTTAATTATTTAACTAATTCGTATCCTGCTTCTTCAATTGCTTCAACTATCTTTTCGCGGCTGACTTTCTGTTCATCAAATTCCACGTCAATGGAGTTTATTTCCACCTTAGAGCTTTCCAAAGGCAGTTCTGCCAATACCTTTTCTACAGATTTTACACAGTGTCCGCATGACATTCCGGTTACTTTTATTGTCTCTTTTTTCATTTTATTCTTCTTTCTGTTTATTTACAATCATTTGGAAGTTTATTTACTGCTTCAGGGTTTGCTTTTACATCATTAGCATCAAACCCCGCGCTGCTTATTTGTTTTTCAATATTTGCTTTATTTGTTTTGGTTTTATCAAAATAAACTGCAATATTATGTTTCATAAGGTCTACATTATATTCAACTACTCCTGCATCGTTTTTCATTGACTGCGTTATATATTCTTCACATTCATCAGATTTTATTACCGGCAGCATGATTACCTCGTTAACTATATCCTTATTATTTTCATATTTTTTAATTATTCCGTCTCTGTTTTTTGTTATCTGGTTATTATAATCTTCTTTTGAAACTAAATTCATCTTACAAATTGGACACTTAGCTTTTTCATCTGCCTGCTGCGTAGGATGCATTGGACATGCATATTTTCCATCAGTTACAATTTTTGTGTCAGTTGTTTTATTATCACCTGCTTTAGTTTCTGTTTGCTTATCATTTTTTACTGCATCTTTATCCGATTTTCCGCACGAAGACAGCATAATAAAACCTGATAAAGATAACATTGTTAATAAGACGAATAAAAATTTATTTTTTTTCATTTTATTTTTCCTTTCTTATTATTAATTATTTACAGTCTGCAGGAAGCTTACCTGCGGCTTCAGGATTTGCTTTAGTATCATTTGCATCAAATCCTGCATCTGAGATTACTTTTTCTACTTTTGATTTGGATGTCTTGTTTTTATCTATATACATATGAATTATCCTGTTAAGAATATCAGTATGGTATTCAACTATGCCTGCATCTTTGCTTAAAGCTTCTTCAATAATTACCTGACATTCATCTGATTTTATTACAGGAAGAGTTACTTCAAAATGGAGTAAATCTTTTTTGTCATGGTATTTATTTTCCAGTGCTGTATGCTCATCCATCATTTTTTTATTGTGTTCTGCTTTTGAATCCAGCTTCATTTTGCAGATTGGACATTTTACATTTGGGTCATTAGTTTGCTGAATTGGGTGCATCGGACAGAAATAAGCACCATCAGCAACCATTTTCGAATTATCTGCCTGCTTATTATCTGTTTGTGTGGTCTCTTTGTGTTTATCATTACCTGTATGTTCATCTTTGCTTCCGCATGAGCTTAATATTGCAATACCTATTACGAAAGCTGCAGCTAATAATATTAACGATATTTTGTTTTTATTCATTTTGTTTCCTGTTATTTTTGAGTTATTTTATTTTTTATTTTTCATGTCCTTCATAATATCCTGGTCAGGATTTATTTTTAATTCTTCATCCTTACTTTTATCTTTATGCTGTTCATGACCAGATGTAAAACCTTTCTGAATCTGTGTTTCACTATCGATTAAGAATCCGCCGGAACTGACCACCTTCTCTCCTTCTTTAATATCACCTGTGACTGAATAATATCCGTCCTGTTCATAAACAACTTTTACTTCTCTTGGAGTATATACGCCTTTTTCTTTCTCTATGTAAATAATGTCATGCTCACCGGTTCTGATAACAGCATTTTTGGGCACTGCAATGGTTTGTGATGCAAAAGTATTAAGCTTTATTTTTACAAACATATCCGGCTTAAGCTTATTGCTTCTGTTAGCCACATCAATTCTCACTTCCATTGTTCTTGTATCGGGATTAAATACCGGGTCAATGAAATTTATTTTTGAAGTAAAAATTTCATCCGGGTAAGAAGATGATGTTATTTGTGCAATTTGCCCCGCTTTTATATACTGCACTTCCGATTCATAAATATTTGCAATTACCCACACTGTTGATAAGTCAGCCAGATCGGCAATTACTTCACCTTCCATTACCCATTGCCCGACATTTGCATATTTCTTTGTTACAATTCCGCTGTATTTCGAATAAACAGGAATTGAATTCATAACCTGCTGTGTATTTTCGAGTTCGTTAATCTGTCCCTGTGTAAGCTCCCACCTGCCAAGTTTTTCTCTAGCCGAATTAAGCAGGCTTTGTGCCTGTTCTGTTGCAATTGTATTTCCGCTAACAGATATTTGATTAAGGTTTTTTAATGCAAGCAAATATTCTTTCTGCGCAGATATCAAATCAGGAGAATAAACTTCCATTACCTGTTGCCCCCTGCCTACATGCTGACCTTCGAAGTTTACATTTAACCGAACAATTTTCCCCATAACCGCAGAAGATATACGTGAAGTATTCTTCTCATTCATCTTCACATAACCATTGAATGTTTTTTCACCTGAAAACTGCTTTGTTCCAACCACCTCAGTTTGAACATTAGCCAGAACCTGCTGTGAAGGAGAAAGCTTTACCTCCTGCAAATCCATCCCGGTCACATCATGCTCATCATTCTCCCCGCTGGTTTCACTCACCTGTGATTTTAATACGAGGTCCATTCCGCATATCGGACATGAGCCGAAATGGTCGGAAATTATTTGAGGATGCATTGGGCATGTATAGACTTCTGCTTTAGTTACCGTGCTTTTTCCTTTAAATATTTGGTTGTAAGCAAATAACCCGCCAGCTACTACTATGATAATTACTAGAACAGCAATTAATATTTTTGTTAAATTTTTATTTTTCATATAAAACTTTATTTTATATTCATTCCTGTTACACGCTCCAGGTCTGAAATCATTTTTAAATACATATTTACAGATTCGTAAAACATCAGTTTCGATTCCGTATACATCCTGTATGCTTCAAGTATATCAATAAAAGTTGTCATACCGCTTTCATATGAATATTGTGTGGATTTTAAAGAATTCTCCGATTGCGGTATCACTACATCTTTATAATACTTCACCGTATTTTTATTGGCTATCAAACGGTTAAGCGTTGTATCAATTTGATTTCTGATTTCGTTTCGTTTCGTTTCGTATTCCAGATTGGCAGCTTTTATTCCAAGTGTGCTTCTTTGAATTGCATAATCATATTTGCCTGAAGTCCACGGAGCAATCGGAATATTAACACCAACCATAAATGAAAAAGCATTTGTTTCTTCCATGGGAAGAATTTTATATCCGACTTTTACATTGAAATCAGGATACCTGCTTTTCTTTGCCATTTCAAGATCTGTTTTGCTCATTAATACCCTGTGGTATATTGACTGAAGGTCTGCACGTTTCTGGAATGCATAATTAACCAATTTGTTTACATCAATTTTCTCTACCTGGAAGTTGTTATCATTCAAAAGAAAGTCCACGTCAATTGAACTGAAGTTAATTTTAGTATTTTCATCAATCACAACCTTGGTAAGTGAAGTCAGATTAGAAAGAAGATTCATTCTTTCCCTTTTTAATACTGCTTCTTCGTTAACCAGCTTGGAAAATTCCACCTGTCCTTTAAAAACATCCATCTGCATTCCTTTAGCAGTAGAGTACCTGATTTCAGCAGCCGAAATAAGATTTTTCATTAAAAGCTGGTTCTCTTTATTTATCTGCATCTTCTGTTCATTGAAGTAGAGGTCAAAATAATTCATCTTTATCATATTTATCATATTTGTAGACATATCTATTATATCAACATTCATCATATCAACATTATGCAGAACTGCCTCTTTATCCAGCTTTAGCTTTCCGGGAAACATAAACATTTGTGAAAGGAAAAAGTTTATCATTCCCACCTGTTTGAAATCGGTCATAATATCATCAAGCTCAAATTCAAACATCGGGTCAGGTAAATATGCCTTCTGATAAGCCAGCTTCTTCTCTGCCTCAATCCTTGTTTGCATTGCCTTAATTTCAGGACTGTTATTCAATGCAAAATATATCAACTGGTCAAGATTTATAACTTCTGCTCTTCCAAACGTATTGGAAAACGATGTATCAATCTTTACAGAATTATTTTTTAAAATTGAATCTATCTCACTAAAGGTAGAATTGTACCGGTAAACACTGTCCTGGGATAAATACACATCAAATCCATGCTGTGAATAACCGGGTTTAATTAATACAAATAGTGATATAAATATTATTGGTTTTATTAAATTTTTAAACATAGAAATATAAATTCATATACAAATAGAAACACTAATCTTTAATTAAAAATTAAAGTTAAATTGTAACGAATTTATAATTTAAATAAGAAGCGAGGAAATGATTATGGAAATATCTTCTTTAGGGATTTGGTCAGGAAGACCTATAGCAACAGATGAATAATTAGTCGAAATATTTTCTAATATTCCGTTATTAATATAATGTAAAATTATTAAAGTATTAGAGGGAATCTCGTTTTTTACAGTTTGTAAATTAATTGTGTTTGATAGAACTACTGTCTCATTATTGCAGCATGATTTATTTACCTTAGTGATACTTATCCCCGGATATTTCTTCTCAACCTTATGTTTGCATGCACAGGTGCTTTCGCTTTCTTTCATATTGCAAAGCATAAGATTGGTAGCATAGCTGAAATTTGATAATATCAGCAATAATGTAAGTGACGGGATTAAATATTTTCTAATTTTCTTTATCAATATTGTCTAAATTTACAAATATATCGTAATAGAGTCAATAACTATTGCTACTATAATAAGGAACTATAAGTCCATGACTTATAGTTCCTTATTCAAAAAATTCTAATTCTTTAGCTTAAAGTTAAAAGGTACGGTAACCCATACTTTTACGGGGTGGCCGTTTTGGAGACCGGGTGTAAACTGAAGATTCATACATTTTTCCGATACTTCAGAATAAAACACATCAGGTCCTGTTAAACCACCAACTTTAATAACACTTCCGTCTGTTCCTACTAAAACTTTTGCAGTTACCTTTCCCGAAATATCAAGTGACCTTGCCGCTTCCGGGTAATCCATCATTGCCCTGACCTGGCTTAAATTTACACACTCAGGCGGTTTTTCAACTTCAAATTCCTTATAAGTTTCTTTTACTACTTCCTTCTTTTCGATTTCTTTTACTTTTTCTTCAATCTTTTTCTCTTCAACCTTCGTTGGTCCTGAATAAGTATATTTTCCTGCAGAATCACCGGAGCTGGATACCGGCGTTTTAATTGCCTCAAGTTCAGCCTGTGTTTTAATGGTCTGTTCTTCTGCTTTTTCTTTAGCAACCGGTTCTGGTGTTAAAGCCGTAAGATCTTTGGGAGGGGCAGAAAGAATTTCCTGTATTTCTTTCGGCGGCGGCTCTTCTTCATCAGTTGCTGACGGCGGCGGTTCCAGATCTGTTAAGTTAATAATCCTTTGCTGCTGCTGCTGTTTGACAAGGCTCTCTTGTTTCAGCTTGTCAATATAATTGATTGTAAGATATAGCGAGATAAGTATGATATGAACTATTATCGCAAGCTCAAGACCGCGTCTTAAGTACTTCTGATAATATTTTTTTAATTCCACTGCACCGTATGGCATATTGGCTGCAGCATTTAAAGCATGAGTTGTCATGACTGGTACCTCATTTTCAATGTTTGTAGAAATTTTTTATGTTACTTTCTTGACGTATAATTAAAAGAGCATGCCCGAAAGCCTTGCTTTTAAAAACTTTTTTAAACTCCGGCTATTTGTTTGAGTGCCGGTATATCCAGTATCCTTATTCCGTTATTCTTGAAAAGTATAAGATCTTTTTGCGAGAACTCGCTAACTATTTTACTCAGATAACCCTTAGATGTTCCCGTTAAACTTGCTAATTCTTCAATATTTAGCTCTACCCTGATTGTATTTTTATCCGTTGTACCGTAGGTATCTACTAAAAGCAGCAGTAATTCTGCAAATCTCTGGCTTGCTGATTTATCCGTTCTGCTGTTAATTTTATTTTCTATATGGTCTATCCTTGAGCAAAGATGCTGCATTACAACCAGCATATTTTTATTACTGCTTGCAACAATTTCCAGAAATTCCTTTGCAGGAATAAAACATACAAGTGTATCAACTAAAGCAACGGCACTGTTTGTGTGTCCATGGTCATCTATTACAGCATGCATGCCGAGTATGTCACCCGGTTTTACAAGATATAAAATTGCAGGATAAGGCTGATTTTCCTTTTTTACTATTTTTACTTTTCCGGAAATAATAAAGTAGATACCCTTTGGTTTTTCATCCTGGTGGAAAAGAAATTCATTTTTCAATACTGTGATTATACTTTTTTCAGCAGATTGATTAATAATTTCACATAAAGGACTCTTCTTTATTATGGAAGAATATGCATTATTTTTCTTGGTTAACAACCAATTAATATCTTTTTTTAGCTCTATTTGTTTTGTAATTCCACTCATTATTTTATTTTCAGTCTGTCAATACAGTATAGGAAATAGCAATCCCTTTCACATTATACAAATTTAGCCCTGACCCCGAAGGAAAAACAATGATTTTAGTCATAAAAAAGCATGATTTAAAACAGGAATTAAATTTACGGAATTTATTATACTTTTATGTTTTTTAAGCAGTTTTAAGTACATATAACTGAAGCGGTTGCAGCACCGGGCACTTGAAGAGGCAGTAGTTTTGTAAATCCTGGCATTGAAACGGAAACTCCAATTAATTCTTCATTGCTTCATTGCTCATTGCTCATTGTTCATTGCTAATTGTTCATTGCTCATTGTTCATTGCTCATTGTTCATTGCTAATTGTTCATTGCTAATTGTTCATTGCTCATTGCTCATTGTTCATTGCTCATTGTTCATTGCCCATTGTTCATTGCTCATTGTTCATTGCTCATTGTTCTTAGGTATTTTTCAATGCATATTTTTTTCAGCTTTCCAAAATCTAACTAAATTCGTGAGCTGCATTTTCAATCAATATTACGACATGCTATAACTAATAACGATATTAACAAAGAACGGCTGCTTTTGCTTATACTGCTATATAAGCACCATCTATATAATTTAATATAGTAATTGTTAATTGTCAAGTTTTTGGTGAAAATAGTTGGAAGAGTGTGGAGTGCTTAGTGTGTATAAAGTGTTTAGAGTGCTTTTTAAGCAATTTTAATCAATAGATAAATAAAGAGGTAAGGATTCCCCTCTCGAGAGGGGAGGGAGCGAAGCGGAAGGGGTGTGTTTGA
>RPQH01000087.1 GCA_003820375.1 Ignavibacteriota bacterium | reverse complement strand
GGCAGGCAGGGATCTATGACTTGTCTATGTGCAATTGTAAATCCTCCATGGGCTTTCCCAAATGGAAATTTGGGAAAGAGGAATGACAATACTTAACAAACTTAAAGAACTTAACAAACTTAACAAACTTAACAAACTTAAAGAACTCTACGCTCTTATTCCCTTACTTCTTCAAAATCTTTTGAATAAATTTATTTATGCAGGAAAAAATAAAAATTATTAATCCAGGAAAAGAAAAAACAGCTATAGGATTATTATCAGGTACTTCTGTTGATGGTATCGATGCAGTTCTTGTTAAAATAAAGAACTCAGGCGCAGATACCGGAATTAAGGTAATTGATTTTGAAACATATAAGATTCCTGTAAAAATAAAAAATAAGATACTTATAAATTCCAATAATTCTACTGCAAAGATAGCTGATATATGCCGGTTGAATGTTATTATCGGGAAGTTATTTGCAGATGCCGCATTAAATATTTGCATAAAGAATAAAGTTAAACCTTCATCAGTTGATTTTATCGGCTCACATGGGCAGACAATTCATCATTTACCTGATATGACACCATATGAAGGATTCAAGGTTAAATCAACATTGCAAATTGGCGACCCATCTATAATAGCAAACGTAACAGGTATAACTACTGTTGGTGATTTCAGAATTGCGGATTGTGCTTCAGACGGAGATGGTGCTCCTTTGGTGCCGTTCCTGGATTATATTTTGTTCAGAAATAAAAATGTTAACAGGGGATTGCTTAATATCGGCGGAATAGCAAATATTACTGTTCTACCTAAATCATGTGAGAAGGATGAAGTATTTGCTTTTGATACAGGTCCCGGTAATATGCTTATTGACGGATTGATGAGAAGACTATACAATAAACCATTCGATAAAGACGGGAGAATTGCTCTAAAAGGAAAGATAATTAAATTATTATTTGATTTTCTGGTACAGGATAAACAATACAGGCAAAGACCTCCAAAATCAACAGGCAGGGAGTATTACGGAACAGAATTTCTAAATAAGATAAGCAGATTAACCCGTACTGCAAGAAAAGAAGATGTTATCAGAACAGTAACTGAGTTTACTGCTTTCACTATCAGTTATAATTACAAGAAATTTGTTTACCCTAAAGTAAAATTAGATGAGATAATAGTAAGCGGCGGAGGCAGCTATAATCCTGTAATAATGAATTCACTTCAAAGCTTACTTCCAAAGGTTAAGATAGTTAAAATGAACAGTAAAGGAATTTCAGCAGAATCAAAAGAAGCGGTTTTGTTTGCTGTGCTTGCTAATGAAAATTTATGCGGAAATCCAGCAAGTATGAGAAGCGTGACCGGTGCAAAAAAAGATAGTATACTTGGAAAGATATGCCTGGCTTGAGTGAATAGAGTGTATAGAGTGTATAGAGTGTATAGAGTGTATAGAGTGTATGGAGTGTATGGAGTGTATAGAGTGTATGGAGTGTATAGAGTGTATGTATAGAGTGTATGGAGTGTATGGAGTGCATCAACCGTGTTGATGCTCAAACATTATTAAATATATATTATAAATGTTATGTCAGAATTTGAAAATAAAATAGCAATTGTAACCGGTGGTACCGGTGGACTTGGGCAGGTAATAGTAAATCTGTTTGCAAATGAAGGAATGAAAATATATGTGCCGGTTCGTTCAATAGAAGATTTCAGAAGTAAATTTGACAATTCAATGAACGATGCATCGACAGATTTCAAGCTGAGGAAAATATATGCATTTCAATGCAATGCTGAAAATGAACAGGACGTAATAAGATTTGTTGACGATGTTGTAAAAAGGGAGAAGAGAATAGATTATTTAGTTAATACAGTAGGCGGCTATCATCCAAAGAAAATGATAGAAGAAATGGATTATGAGCTGATTGATAAAATGATGAACTTAAATTTCAAATCCACATTCCTGTTCTGTAAAAATGTATTGTCGGGCATGGCTGCAAATAATTATGGAAGAATCACTGCCATTGGTGCAATGCCTGCTATTGAAACAACACCCGGAAAATTTGCCTATTCCATTTCTAAATCCAATGTGGTTAATCTCATTCAAACAATTGCAGAGGAGTATAAAGAAAACAATATCATGGCAAACGTTATAATACCATCTACCATTGATACTCAGGCAAACAGAGCCTCTATGCCGGATGCAGATTATACAAAATGGGTGAGTGCTGAGGATATTGCTAAAACTATCTTATATCTATGCTCCGATAGTGCTAAATCGTTTTATGGTAATGTAGTGAGGATGTATTAAAGAGTCTGGAGTCCGGAAGTTATTCTATAATGACTAGTATTATCTTATAATAAAATATACGTCAAGCTTTTTCGAATTATTTTAGTGATTCCTGCTTTCGCAGGAATGCCGTGTTTTAGAATAGTTTAGTAATTGTATATAATCTGCAACACTTTAAGCACAGCCCCGGAACTGCACAAATATATATACTTAGCATCCTGAACCTCGATTTTATTTATTGCCTTCTTATCGTTGTCAAAACTACCGGCATAAACCTGATGCTGAGGGTCTTTGTTGTAGAATGCCTGAATTGTATTCTCATCATTCACCCATGTGTAATAACCCGAAACTACAACCTGTTTTGAGAAATTACGTGAGAAAAGGTTAGTCATCCATTTGGGGCTGCCGGATTGTGAAACATTAACAACCTGCACACCAGTGCTTCCCTGGGCTAAATATGCCATGTTATCGCTCACAAAAACGTCATAAAAGTTCATACCGAAGTTATAAGAACCTACTATTGGCAGCTTAGAAATGTCGGAAACATCAATAATTGACATATATGCGTTCGAAGATGCCACATATGCGAGATTATTCTTGATAAATATGCCGCTTGGTTCACCCGGAACCAGCTGAGTGCCTTTATAAAGCGGGAAATCGGGCACTGAGACATCGTACACGTTTAAACCGAAATCTTTCCTTATGAGGTAAAGAAAACCGTTGCTTATAGCCATTTTAACTATTTGCCCGCTTGCATCTATTGTTCCTGCATCTTTTGGCTTTGTGTTATTCCTGAAATCAATCACTAATATTTTGCCTTCATTGCTGGAAACATATGCATAAGAAGAATTAAACGATAATGCCGTAGGAGTACCGCCGCCAATACCTATTTGAGAAGTAAAAGCAGGGATATTACCGGGGTCTGCGATGTTTAACGTAACAACCGACCCGCCGCCTGTGCCGGTGCAGAGTACATATGCAAATCCATCTTTAATAATTACATCAATTGGGGATGAAGGCAGCTTTATTTCATTAATTTGTTTAAGATATACATCATAAGAAGAATTATCAGTATTACCTGAATATAGATTACCTGAGCAAAATATAAGGGCAGTGATGAATATCATCCGCATTGAGAGATGCAAATAACCCATCGTTAATAATGTTAAGTTAATAAAAAAGTAATTGCGTTCTAAATGAACGCAATTACAATTAAAACAAAATTTTAAAAAATAAATATGCTAAATCTTGTCTCCGGTTTTTAGCCGATGAACTGTTTTATCTTTTCGATTGCAATATTTATATTTTCTACTGAGTTAGCATATGAGAATCTAAGGTACCCTTCTCCAAACTTGCCGAAAGATGTTCCGGCTAAAGTAGCTACACCGGCTTCATATAACAATTTATCTTCCAATTCTTTTGATGTATATCCCGTTTTTGTAATATTCGGGAAAGCATAAAACGCACCATCGGGTGTAAGGCAGGAGAAACCTTTTATACTATTAAGTCCTGCAACTATCACATCTCTTCTTCTCTTAAATTCAGCAACCATTTTATCAACTTCGTCCTGTGGTCCTGTAAGAGCTTCAATGCATGCTTTTTGGACAATCGAATTTGTGCACGAGTTACTATTAACCATCATTTTGGAAATAGAAGGAACTAACTCAAGCGGAAAAACTCCATAACCTGCTCTCCATCCTGTCATAGCGTAGGTTTTTGAAAAACCATCAAGAATAATTGTTTTTTCCTTCATCCCCGGCAGCTTGCTGATTGAGAAGCATTCAGCATCATCATATAAAATCCTTGAATAAATTTCATCAGACAAAATGTAGACATCTTTGTTCTTCAGGATATCTGCAATTTTTTCTATATCGGTTTTTGAAATTGTTCTGCCTGTAGGGTTACCGGGGGTATTGATAATAACGAGCTTTGTTTTATCGGTAACTAATTTTTCGAACTCATTAATATCAACATTAAAATTATTCTCTTCCTTAAGCTGTAAAGGAACCGGAACGCCGCCGGCAAAATTAATCATAGATTCATAAATAGGGAAACCGGGGTTAGGGTAAATAACTTCATCGCCTTCTTGAATTAGCGTAAGTATGGTGTAGAACATAACCGGTTTGCCTCCCGGCGTTACAACTACGTTTTCCGGTGAAAACTCTACACATCTTGTTTTTGAAACATAATCTGATACGGCTTTTCTTGTTTCCATAGTGCCTGCGGCTGGTGTATAGTGTGTATCGCCGTGTAATATGGATTTTATTGCTGCATCACATATGTTTTTAGGAGTTGTAAAGTCAGGTTCTCCTATTTGTAGATGAATTATTTTTTTGCCTTCTGCTTCAAGCTTTTTTGCTTTTGCAAGAACTTCAAAAGCAGTTTCAGTTCCCATTCTGTTAGCTCTATCTGCTAATTTCATCGTAGTTATGAATTAATTAATTTAAAAAATATTATTCCGTTTTTCGGAATAAACTCTATGTTTCACCAAGGTAAGCTTTTCTTACCTGCGGATTTGATTCAAGCTCCTTTGCAGGACCTTCGAGTATAACATTTCCTGTTTCGAGCACATATCCGTAATTTGCAATTGATAATGCAAGATGTGCATTTTGTTCCACAAGAAGAATTGTTACACCCAATCTTTTATTTATTTCAACAATCTTTTCGAATATTGTTTTCACAAGCAGGGGAGCAATTCCAAGCGATGGTTCATCAAGCAAAAGCAGTCTCGGCTTTGACATTAATGCCCTTGAAATGGCAAGCATCTGCTGTTCACCGCCGGAGAGTGTTCCGCCCGGCTGTTTTATTCTTTCTTTTAATCTCGGAAAAATTTGAAATATAAAATCCAGGTCTTCCTGGAAATTATGTTTATCGTTCCTGATATAAGCTCCCATATCAAGATTCTCTTTTACAGTGAGATTTGAAAATATCAATCTGCCTTCGGGAACCTGGCTGATACCCATCTCTACAACTTTATGTGCAGGAATATTTGTAATATCTTTATCTTCATAAAATATCTTTCCGCCATATACCTTAATCACACTTGATACTGCGCGTAATGTAGTTGTTTTCCCCGCACCGTTTGCACCTATTAATGTAATAATAGACTTTTCAGGAACATTTAGCGAGATTCCTTTAATAGCATTTATAGCCCCATAGTTTACTTTAAGATTTTCAATTCTCAGCATTATTTTTTACCCTTCTTTACCTGTTCTCCAAGATATGCTTCAATTACCTTAGGGTCATTTTGAATCTCTTCCGGCTTTCCTTCTGCTATTTTTTTACCGTAATCTATTACAAATATCCTTTCGCAAATGCCCATAACAACACTCATATCATGCTCTACAAGCAAAACGGATATCTTAAATTTATCTTTTACTTTTCTAATTAAATCCATCAAAGCATGTTTTTCAGTAGGATTTGTTCCTGCTGCCGGTTCATCAAGCAGCAGCAGCTTTGGTTTTGTTGCAAGTGCTCTTAATATTTCGACTTTCCGCTGCTCACCGTATGGGAGGCTTTTCGCATACTCATCTGCCATATCATAAAGGTCAAACATAACAAGCAATTCATCTATTTCTTCATTAATCCTTTTTTCTTCAGCAAAGAATTTCCCGGGCTGAACTATAGATGTAAATAATCTTGACTGGCATATCTTATTATACGATACTCTTATATTATCCCTTACTGATAAGCTGTTATATAACCTTGTATTCTGAAATGTCCGTGCAATACCTTTGTGCGTTACTTCAAACGTTTTTAAATTTACTATACTTTCATTATTAAATACTACATCACCTTCTGTCGGGTCATAAACGCCTGTAATAATATTAAACACTGTTGTTTTTCCTGCACCATTAGGTCCAATCATACCCACAAGTTCATTATCACCAACATTTGTTGTTAAAGAGTCAACAGCAGTTAAGCCGCCGAACCTGATAGTACAGCTATTTAATTCAAGTAATGCCATTTATTTAATAATCGGTTTAGTATCCGGAATATCTTTTCTTCCGGGTATTTTTTTTCTTTTGGCGATTTTCACACCGAAAATTCCTTGCGGACGAACAAGCATCATTATTATTAACAGGAGAGCATAAATTATCATCCTGTATTCCTGAATATCGCGTAACAGTTCGGGTAATAAAGTAAGTATTACAGCAGCTATAACAACACCCAGTGTACTTCCCATTCCGCCGAGGATAACCATAGCAACAATTTCAACAGACCTAAGGAAATTAAAATCTTCCGGGTTAATATATTGTATAAAGTGTGCATATAATCCACCGGCAATTCCTGCAAAAAATGCACCCATAATAAATGCAGTCACTTTATACTTAGTTGTGTTTATACCCATTGCTTCACCAGCAATTTCATCATCTTTAACAGCAACAAAGCCTCTTCCGTATGTTGAACGCATTAAATTGCTTATGGCAAAAATTATTATGGCAACAAAGAAAAATGTCCAGAAGAAATCAGTCATCTTTTGTATAGAATAGAACTGGAAAGCCATATCACCAAACTCTGATGACATTTCCAGCGAGCTTTTGCCGTTAGCATAAATATAAACACCTCTGAATCCCTGCGAGCCGCCGATGAATCCCAGGTTTTGTATTACTACTCTTATTATTTCGCTAAAACCTAATGTTGTAATAGCAAGGTAATCACCCTTTAATCTTAACGATGGAACACCAACAATCAATCCGACAACTGATGCAAATATACCGCCAATAATAAGAACAACCAGGAACATTGCAACATGCCCGAAACCGCTATCGCCAAATGCCGATATAAAAAGCGGTGCATAATATGTGCTGAAAGCGGCTGATACATAAGCACCGATGGCCATAAAACCCGCGTGACCTAAAGAAAACTGCCCGGTGTAGCCATTAATCAGGTTTAAGCTTGTTGCAAGAATAATATTAATACCCGCATATATAATTATCTGGTAATAGTACGGGTTGATATAATCGGTAATTAAATTAATACCGAATATTAATATTAATGATGCTAAGAAGAGTAGTTTTGAGTTACGCAATTAATTGGATTTCTATCTTATTCTATAAAATGACCTCAAAAGCTTAGAACAATATCTTTATTATTGAAACAGATTTTTTTAAAAAATACTACGGCCCCCAAATGTTTTAAACTCAAAACATTTGTATGGTCATTGTTTTGTTTTTATAAAATTCCGGTAGATATGTAAATTAATCCTTGTACAGCCGCAACTACAAAATATAATAACATAAAATCATACGTTATGCTTTCAATGTTACAAAATAGCTTGGTTTTAAAGATTTATCAATAGTATAAAGATTCTCTAAAACAAAAGCTAAATTATTTAAGAAATAGATGTATAAAACCGAAATTATTAAGGTGAAGCAAATGATAAATTCGATTAACTAAGAAACCGAGAAATATCCATTATAACTTTTTTATTTTCAGTAATTTAATTATGTTAATATATAAAGCTCTTTATCATCAAATATTGAGAAAGAAAAAAATGATGTCAAATAGAATACAAATGTATATCTTTATATTCATTTTGTTTGCTTTATTATACTCAGGCTGTTACTCCATTTTTCCTGTTTCAGAAGTTAACAATGGATTTGCACAGGATTCCAAATCATGGAAATACTTTAATATTATTTGCAATTTAGGTGACCATCCGAAATGGGAATCATATTTTGGTTTAGACAAAATGGAATGTTTAGATTATTATGTAATTCAAATTAATAATTTAGATAAAGAAGATTATGAAGGTGTAACGGGAAAATTAGAATTTGAATATTCGGAGTTTAAAAAAGCCCGCGGCAAGTATATAAAAATTATGCCTCACGGACATTGCCCGCCATACACGGATTATTTTCCTCCGGTTAATATTATGTCGTTGGACGTTGAGATAAGAAATGAATTATTAAATTATTCCGGAGAAGAAAAGAATTGGATTCCGTTAAACCTTAATGAATCTTTAATTCCTTCACAGTGGAATTATTTTAGAATACAAGTAAGGACTCAGGAAGATTCTATTTTCACTTTATTACAGGATGATATTAATTTGTTTCCGTATCTGGAAACATACACATTAATTGTTAATTTTGCAGACCCTGACAGAGCAAATCAGTACATTGCTATTGGTGATGAACATGATCCTAATTCAATGAGATTCTCATGGTTTCAATTATGTAAGAAAGTACAAAACGGTTTGAAAAACTGGAATAAAGCAAATAAACAGAATTATTCTAAAACAACAGGGTCTTTCAGATAAGAAAAAAATTTTAAAAATATAAATTACTTTTTATAGAAATTTCATATTTTATTAATTTGTATAAACAGAAAATCCCGCAATGCTGCGGGATTTTCTGTTTTGTGGGAACAATCCCGAGTCCTCGGGATGACCCCCGATGCTTATAGTGATGTTCCTGAACCAAAAAAAAAGGTCTCACTTTATTATGAGACCTTAAATTGTGGGAACAATAGGATTCGAACCTATGACCCCCTGCTTGTAAGGCAGGTGCTCTGAACCAGCTGAGCTATGCTCCCAATAAGTTGTATTTTTACAAACAAAATGGAGTCTTAAATTACTCCATTAACAAATTTACTGTGTTTTTCCCAAATACTCAAGTCATTGTTATATAATTAAAAATAAAAAATTCATTATTTGTTAATATTATGTTTTATTAGAATTTACTATTTTTATTTATGAAATTTTCCTGCTCAATAGATAGGCAAACAATACTTAGAACTGCACTGATATTATTTATATTTGCATTAATTTGTTTTTATTTTATTTTCCGTTTTAGTATTGATTCCCTGAATAAAACGGACGAATTTTTTAATTATCTTTCTATAATATACTGTGTGCTGTATGTTGTTATAGTCTTGTTATTCAAACCAACTTCATATGTTATTAAGGATGATAGTTTAATTATTAACAGGACAATTAGTAAGCTGAAAGTTTCTCTTCTTAACATAGAAGATGTTTTTTACATAGCCGAAAAAGACAGCCGGCTTGTTTTATCTAACAAATTTTCAACTTTAGGATTATTTTTTTGGGGAGGTACTTTTGTTTTAGGTGAGTTCGGATTAGTGAAAATGTATGCAACACAAAAAAGAAATTTTATTCTTTTTAAAACCCCAACCGGGAAAATTGTTATATCGCCTGATGATATTAATGGAATGATAACTTGTTTAAAAAAGTATTTTGAATATACTAAGCCGGAAATGGTAAATTAATTATCTGTCTAATATGGATTTTAAGTGCTCAACGGACAAATATACTAAAATACAAACCATAATTTATTTTGGTCCATATTTGACTGCTATATTTTTCTTAACAATTTTCTTTGCATTCAATTCAGATCCATTTCAGTGGGATGTATATGTTTTTACTGTTTCAATTTTGCTTTTTATTTATTTTTCAAGGTACTTTACCAAGCCGGTTTCATACACTATAATAAATAACATGCTGATAATCAGGAGAAAAGTAAACAACATCAAAATTTCCTTTGATGAAATTTACACAGTAAAATATGATACAATGGAAGAATACCGGTTAATAAACTGGTCGGATTTTATAAATACACAATATTATTTCTTCGGCGGCTTTTATTGGGGCGGAAAGATTTTTCTCACTAAATTGGGAGAAGTACGGCTTTATATGACGCAATTAAAAAATTTCCTTGTTATAGAAACCGGGAAACACGGCAAAATAATAATCACACCCGATGACCTGAGGATACTTGACCATTTCACTTGTTACAAAGAATACCCGCCTTATATGTATTAAATTAAAAGCACATTATCACTATGAAATTTAAATGCTCCATGGATAAAATAACCAGAAGAAAAACCATATGGGTTGCTTTTGTATGCAGCGTTGTAATAATAGGGAACATAATTAATATTATTTATGAAATCAAAACTTCAAATCTTTACAATTCATATTTTATTGCGTCATTTGTACTAATAATATCTGCCATCAGGATTTTCAGGAAACCATTATGTTATGAAATTACAGATAATACTTTAAAAATAAAAAGACTTGCGGGAGATATTAATATTCCTTTCATGGAAATATATTCCGCAGATTATAATTTACCTGAAGAATATAATGTCTTCAAACGCTGCAGAGTAATTATAGATGGGATTTTTTATTGGGGTGCAAAAATTTACCTTCCCAATATTGGTATTGTCAGACTATATGCCACTCAATTTAAAAATTTTCTTTTCATTGAAACCGCCAACCATGGAATTATTGTCTTATCACCGGATGATGCAACCATGAAAAGATTTATTAATCACAATGGCACAACAGCAGCAAAGGTAATATAAAAGCTTGAACCCCGGATTAACCCTGATTAATATGATTAGAATGATTATAAAAGCTTGAACCCCAGATTTTCCCAGATTAATATGATTGGAATGATTATTTTTGGAGTATATTTCAATACTGCTTTATAATTCATTATTCTTAAATTTTAATCAATAAAGATAAAATGGAAAATCAAACTTATCCTCATTCTGATATCACAGGAAAAGTCATTGGCTGTGCAATGGAAGTTCATAAAACCATGAAAAACGGATATCAGGAAGTAGTTTATCAAAGATGTATGGCAATTGAAATGGAATTATGTGACATAAGCTTTAAGAGGGAATTAGAGATACCGTTATATTATAAAAAAAGATCAGTTGGTACCAGAAGAGTGGATTTTTTAGTTGATGAATGTATAATGGTTGAACTGAAAGCTGAGACAGAATTAACTCCAAAAGATATTTCTCAAACCTTAAACTACCTTGAAGCAAATAATTTAGAAATAGCACTTCTGATTAACTTTGGAGCTAAAAGTCTTCAGTTTAAAAGATTAATAAACAATAAGTATGAAAAATTTGAAATGCATGATTAGATTAAATAGATAAATCCGGTCTAATCATTCTAATCATATTAATCCGGGTTAATCTGTGGTTCAGCTTTTCTAATCATACTTAATCATATTATTCAGGGTTAATCTGTGGTTCAGGTTTTCTTCCAAATATCCTCTCATCCAACAGCATAAACATTCCGCCGCATGTGAAAAGAAATGCCGATAATATAAATACATATTCGATTGAAAATATTTTCATCACTGCATAGCCGAGAGCAGGACTGAATGCACCTCTTAATCCTGTTAATGCAATATGCACTGCCTGGTAGTTTGATACTTCAAACTCAGGTGCATAATACATCGAGCCTAGTGTCCATGCAATTGATACACCGCTCATTCCTATTCCGAAAATAGTATATGCTAAATATACAATATATTCTTTATTGCTAATTAAGCCGTTCATAAAAGGAGCCTGGGCAGATACAAGTATTAAAGGGAACAATGTTAAAACCAAAAATGTCCAGCCGCAGAATTTTGTGGGATTACCGGAGCCATGGTATTTTCCCATTAATGGTGTAAATAATATCAACGCAAAATTAAAAAGGAATCCCTTTGCTATTGAAATCGGAGTGTATGATAAGCTCAGAGTATCAACAACAAAAATCGGGATGGCAGGCATAATCACCATAAAAGCCATGCCGTACATGAAGAAATATATTTCATACCTGAAGAATGGCTTATTCTGTGAAAATATTCTTCTTGTATTCCTTGCAGGCAGTAAAATAATATCCTTAACCAGATTCCATGAAAAATGGGTCTTAGCTGTTTTTTCTGTTTTAGGGAATTTTGCAACACTCAATGTCAGCATCTTCGAAAGGAAATAATACATCATAATTCCCATCACACCTGATATAGGGAAGAATATCCTGAAAAGAAAATTGTCTCTATCAAGCAGTACACCGAATATTGTCGAAGTAAATAAAAGCAGGACAGTAGCCACGGTTGCCGCATAAGAATATAAACGGCTCCTTCTATCCTCAGTGTAATTATGCCTGAAAACAATATTCCAGGAGGAGAGCATCATTGAATCAAGATATGCTGTAATTGAAATGCACAGTATATAAAATACGGAATTATTTATAACAGGTATTAGTATCAGGAAAATCTTTGCTAATATTCCAAACCTTAAAACAGTTCTCGGAAGGTTGCCTGAACGGTTGATAATTTCCGCACCGTATAATGAAGCAAGAAAAGCTGAGCTTGTAAATAAAGAAAGAAGCAGAATCTGGAAATCAGAGCCGCCGAGTGATTTCTTTAATGTTATATCCTGAAGTACTACAATGCCCGTAGATAAACCGCCGAATATCTGGGCAATGATATGAAACTTAAAAGTTTTTTTCTCTACGAACTTAATATCATCAGTATTTTCCGAATCCGGTATTAAGTGCAACTAATCTTTTTCCTGTTCTAATTCGTTGTGATATATTTCAACTTTAATTTTTTCTTTGAACTTTTTCTCAAGATGCTGTTTAAGCTTTTCAGCGGAATAAACCGAGCGGTGCTGACCGCCTGTGCACCCAAAGCTTACCATAAGGTCTGTAAAATCTCTCATCAGGTAATTTTCAACTGCATGGTCAACTATATTATAAACATTCACAAGGAAATCCATCATTTGCTCCTGCGGGTTAAGGAATTCAATGATTTCCTTGTCTTTGCCGCATAACATAGCAAAGGCAGGATTGCGTCCGGGATTTTCGATGTAGCGGCAATCGAACACAAACCCGCCCCCGTTTGATGTATCATCTTTTGGTATTCCTGATTTTTTGTAACTAAAAGAGTAAATTCTGATTTTCAGCATTAACCGTATTAAATATCATTTTATTAAGACCATTTTCTTTGTGTCACTAAACAATTCTGAAACGAACCTGTAAAAGTATAATCCTGATGATAAGTTATCATTAGTTACCGTCACATAATATGCACCGGGTTTCAGATGTTCATCAAGCAGGGTTCCCACCTCTTCACCCAAAGCATTGTAAACAATAAATTTACCTTCGCATTCTTTCGGTATATCAATCCTGATTGTTGTAGTTGGATTGAACGGGTTCGGATAACTATCATATAATTTAAAAGAATTCGGGAGAATGTCAATATCCTTCTTTACGGGACTCATTAAATAAAAATGCCATGCTGATGAAAAAAGACTTGTACATGGGTTTCCTGTTGCTTTTACACGCCAATAATGAATACCTGCAGATATCGAAGTTAGTGTAATAGTTGAATCAATAGTTAATGTTGAATATTCTAATGTAGTAAAATCAGCTAAAAATGAGACCTGTACATTATATGAAACTGCTCCCTGCGACCTATTCCATATCAACTTTACGGGATATGTTACACCACCTCCATTTGGAGGGCTAAATAAAACAGGTACAGGCGGAGGTGACGTTATATAAACATTCCACATTTCGGATGAAATAGTATCTTCATTGGTGAAATACCGTACACCCCAGGAATATGTACCTGCCGGCGGTGAAACAGTTAACGATGAATCTGTTGTTTCATTATAATAAATTAAATTATATCCCTGGTATAATCGTAAACCATATTTCACAGCACCTGTCATTTTGTACCATATAAATTTAACAGGTGTACAGGCAGTTGTATTATTTGGCGGAATGTATAATAAAGGCGGCGTTGAAACAACAGTAAAAGTATAGAGCATTGATTGTGCTGAGTCAAATCCGGATTTTGCAACGACACGCCATATTAATTCAACGTTTTCAGGAAATCCGGATAATGTTATTGTTGTATCGGTAGTTGGTGCATATCTTATCAGGTTGAAATTATTATATACCGATACAGCATAAGACGCAGCATTTGGGACACTTGGCCATCTGAATTGTACCGGTTGAGTTACATATGCTCCACCCGGGGGATACATTTGAGAGAATAAAACTTGAGATGTAACAGCAATTACTATGAAAAAAAGTAAAAGTGTTTTTAAAGCTTTCATTTTATTCACATTTAAATTGTGAAAAAAGAGGAATTCACAGCAGCAAATTAAATTGAAATATTAGAGCGGGAGACGGGGCTCGAACCCGCGACGTCCAGCTTGGGAAGCTGACATTCTACCACTGAATTACTCCCGCATTACATAAAATTTATTTTATTATAAATAAAATAAATACTGACATTCGGACTTTATCCTGCACTGCAGGAACTGAATTACTCCCGCATGATGCTAAAATAATATAAATTTTACGAGATTGAAACAACTGAATTTATGGCTTCCTTTATTGTTGGTAGAAAACATCAACCACGCGTAAAACCTCCTATAATAAATAATTTGTCTTTGTACTGCCAATGTTCTCTCATTTCTGAATTTAGAAAATTTCTCAAATGACAAGGAGTGAAAATAGATAGAGGACAAGGGGTGATTCGTAAATAGATGAAATATTTTGAATAATCGAATTATTGTAATACATCGGAGGATTTTAAAACCTGGATAATCACCCCTTGCTTTCAACCCCTGCAGGAATTACAAATCAAGGGGTGATTTTACAATATTAAAGTCTTTCAATATTAATTTAATTTTTCAGTTAAGTGAAAGCATAATTATCTACCACGAATCACCCCTTGTCCTCTGCCATTTTCATTCATTCAGGGCAGTGCCGGTTCTGTTAACCAATCCCGTCAGCGTCTCAATATTGCCTCCCGCCTGTACGGGCAGGCATGTGGATTTTCTCCACAAAAATTCAGAGTTGGGGTCAAAACAGTGCTGAGTTGGGTTCAAGTTGTGTCGGAGTTGGGTTCAAGTTAGTATCAAGTTGGGTCATCGTTTTTGAAAAACAGGGGTTAAGTCATTGCAGTATAAGCAGATAACGCTGTCAGAAATGTGATATTTTTGATTTAAGATTTGCGATTTTGAGCCGGAATCGCCAATTTTTCATCAAAATAAAACTTCACTATATCATTAACCATTATCGCTATGTGAAAAATCTGGTAGCAAATAATTGTCGCTGATATGAGAGAGTTAAAGTATTACTTGAAGGTACTTCCTGCTTATTTTATTCACATCCCGGTCTAATCGCATAGTGATTCTTCTAACTTCTAAGCTCTGACGCCTAACTTCTAATAATTGTAAATCCTGCTAAAATTGATGGGATTGCCACGCTTCGCTCGCAATTGTGCTTAACATCCAAACTATTTTCAGCAAATATTTGACTTTTATCATTTGCTATATTAAATTATATCAGTGATGCTTATACAGCTTTATGAGCAGGAGCATCCGTTCTTTGTCAATATCGAAATCATTCAGGGTGCGTCGTAAAATTGTTTAAATTCAGAGGTCACGTTTTTGGTTAGATTTTGGAAGGGTGGAAAAAATATGTACTGAAAAATACCCTAAAGAGTCGGGAGTCAAAGAGTCAGGAGTCAATGAACCGGGAGTTCAAAGAGCCGGGAGTTCAAGAGTCGGGAGTCAAAGAGCCGGGAGTTAATGAGCCGGGAGTTCAAGAGCCGGGAGTTCAAGAGTCGGGAGTGATGATTTGAAATTATGTTATTTCAAAAAAAATTCCCCTGTAAAAGGGGAATCAATAATTTGTAATCAGCAATCTTTCAATTTTTTAATCTTCCAATTTTCCAATCTTTAATCTGCAATCTGCAATCTGCAATCTGCAATCTGTAATCTATAATCTTCAATTCATATACACATTTGCATTTCTTTCCGCTCCAACCGAGGCAATGCTGATTTTTACATTAAGAAATTCTGAAATGAATTTCAGATACTCTTTGCACTTTGCGGGGAGGTCGTTGTAGTTTCTTATGTAAGAAATATCTTCTTCCCAGCCGGCAAATGTTTTGTAAATTGGCTTTACCTTTGCAAGCTCTTTGTATCCGCATGATGAATAGGGAACTACTGCATCTTTTAATTTATATCCTGTGCAGATTTTAATTTCTTTTAACCCGCTTAATATATCAAGCTTGGTTATTACAATTTCGGTTACACTGTTTATCCTGCATGAAAACTTTACGGCTTCCAAATCAAGCCAGCCAATTCTTCTTGGTCTGCCGGTTGTTGTTCCGTACTCAGCACCTTTTTCACGGATTGCTTTTGATGATGCATTGTTCAGTTCTGTTGGTAATGGTCCGCCGCCTACACGTGATGTGAATGCTTTTACTATTCCAATTATTCTTTTTATCGAGTTGAACGGTACTCCTGCACCAATATTTGCTTCACCGACAATTGTATTTGAAGCTGTGGAGAATGGGTAAGGTGACCAATCGGTATCAAGCATAATACCGTGTGCACCTTCAAGCAGAATGTTCTTTTCTTCGTCAATTGCAGTTTGTGTTATGCAGTATGCATCCTTAACAAACTTGATTATTTTGCCTCTAAGCTTCTTAATTTTTTCAAGCTCTTTTGTAATATTGAGCGGCTTAATATTGAAGGTCTTTAGTATCTTATTTTTAATCTTTGCCTGGAATGTAAACTTCTCCGTGAAGAGCTTCCAGTCAAGCAGTTCATACATCCTGATACCGTTATAGCTTACTTTATCGGCGTATGCAGGTCCTATACCTCTTTTGGTAGTACCCAATCCTTCTTTACCGCGTGCTTTTTCATATGCGGCATCCAATTCTTTATGATAGGGGAGTATAAGGTGGCAGCGCGGCGAGATTACCAATTTATCCGTCAGGTTTATTCCTTCTGCTTCAAGTATGTTTATTTCATTAGTAAGCACGTCAAGGTCAACAACTGTTCCGTTAGCAATAATACCGCACGGTCTTGTATGAAAAATACCTGAAGGAATTAACCTGAAGAAGAATTTCTTATCACCTAAAACCACAGTATGACCTGCGTTATTTCCGCCATGGTATCTAACGACATAATCTGCATTTTCTGACATAAGGTCAACTATTTTGCCTTTGCCTTCGTCACCCCATTGTAATCCTAAAATAATATTAACCGGCATTATGTTTTATAAAAGAGGGTTTATAAAAAGTTAAACCTTCCCTTTATCTCCCCGCTAAGCGGGATTCAAAAGAGAAGGTTAGTATTTCAATTAGTTTTTTAATAATCTGTTAAACTTTTGTAAATGCTGCCGGACGTGCATGTTGTTTTGCAGCATCTCTTCTTCTTTGCTGAATTTTTTTGATATCAACAACAAAGGCACTTGCTACAAAAATTGATGAATATGTACCGGTTATCATACCTATTAAAAATGTAAAGGCAAAGCTTTTGTTAACTTCACCGCCGAATAAAAATAAAACTAATACGGCAAAAAATAACGCACCACCGGTTATTACTGTTCTGCTTAATGTAGCATTTACACTTCTGTTCATCACTTTGAGGATATCCTCATTTTTATAGAGCTTGATATTCTCCCTGATTCTGTCAAATACAACCACAGTATCATTTATGGAAAATCCAATCAGCGTAAGAAAGGCCGCAACCATCCCCTGTGACAGTTCAAGGTTCAAAGCAGGAAATAAAAGGTTAAATATTGCAATCATGCCTAAAGTCATTAATATATCATGAATTAAAGCTATAACAGAACCTAAGGCATAAACAAATTCAAACCTGAAAGCAAGATATATCAAAATCGCTAAAAATGAAAAAGCAGTTGCATAAATAGCCGCTGTTCTTAATTCTTTACCGATTTTCGGACCAACCTTATCAATTCTTAGCACCTCGTATGAATTATTGGGATTGTCGTTTTTTAATGCTTCCTTGATTTTATCTGTGACAACAGTACCTTCACCTTCCTCGGAAGTCCTAATCAGGATTTCTCTTTCATTTCCCATCGTTTTTATTTCAGCCCCTGTTATACCAATTTTACTCATAGTTTCACGGACATTCTGAATTGCTACATCCTGCTGGAATCTTAACAATATTTCATTACCGCCCTTAAAATCTATACCAAGTGTTAGCCCGTTAGTTAATAAAACGGCAAAACCTATTACAATTAAAGCCACTGAAATAAAGTAAAATATCTTTCTTTTTGTTAAAAAATCAATATTTACGTTTTGAAGAATTCTCATTTGTTATATATATAAAAATTATCCGAAATTAATTTGAGTTTTACCTTTTTCTGTCAACACATCAAAAACAATTCTTGTAATTACAATAGCAGTAAATAAGTTTGCTACAAGACCTATAATTAGAATTAATGCAAAACCCTGAATAGGACCTGTACCGAACTGGTACAAAATAATACCCGTAATTATTGATGTTACGTTAGAATCAAAAATAGCTGAAAATGCTTTTTTATATCCAATTTCAATTGCCGTTCTCATTGGTTTTCCGGCTCCAAGCTCTTCACGTATTCTCTCATATATAAGCACGTTTGCATCAACAGCGACACCAATCGAGAGAATTAAACCAGCAATACCAGGAACAGTTAAAGTAGCTTTAAAGCTTGCTAAAACACCGAGAACAAACAATATGTTAAACATTAAAGCAATATCTGCTACTCCACCGCTAAAGCGGTAATACACAATCATGAATAATGCAACAAGGAACAATGCTGCCAAAGATGAAAATAGACCTGCTTTGATAGAATCTTCACCGAGTGAGGGTCCGACTGTTCTTTCTTCAGCTATCTTTAAAGGTGCTGGTAAAGCACCGGCTTTTAACACTATTTCAAGCAGCTTTGCTTCCTGAATATTGGCCATACCTTCAATCTGTGAGTTTCCGCCTGTAATTTTTGACCTTACAACAGGAGCGGAATAACATACATTATCAAGTACAATTGCAATTTTTTTATTGATATTGGAACCTGTTATCCTTGCCCAATCTGCAGAACCTTCACTGCTCATTTCCATATACACAACTGCCTGATTATTTGCCGGGTCAATATTTGACCTTGCATTAACAACAACGCCGCCTGTTAATTCAGGTTCTTTTTTCACAGCATAGAGCTGATAAATTTTTTCGCCTTCATCAAGGAAGTCAGCTTCTTTACCGAAGACAAATTCCATATCACCGGGAATCAGGTCCTGAATTTCTTTTCTGTCCAGGAGTCTCATAACACTTTTTCTCTCTGATTCTTTTACTAGCCAAATAACACTTCCATCCTGGTATTGCTGTAACCTTACTTTATAGAACCAGGGATGTTTTACTTTAGCTTCTTCATCGGTCATTTGTGCGGCTGTATCTTGCGGATTCATTACATTGGAATCGGTAGTTGAAGCAATATTCGAGTCTGTTTTCTTAGAAGTATCTTTTTTAGTGATATTCTTAGAAGTATCTTTCTTTGTTTCTTTTGATTTGCTTTTTGCAGTATCTTTTTTTGTTTCAGTAATTGCAGACGTATCATTTACATTAGTCGTAGTCTTTGGCAGATTTTTTAATGAATCAGCTTTATTAAGAGAATCAAGGTTACCGCCTGCAAGATATGTATCTAATTTTTCCATCACTTTGTACGCTATCTGCGGGTCAATAACTAACTGGAATTCAAGTAATGCAGTACCCTGCAAAAGCTTTCTTACTTCTTCAGTATTGCTCACACCCGGCAGCTCTACAACAAGTCGGTTGCTTCCTTTTTTCTGAATAACCGGCTCAGATACACCATACTGGTCAATCCTGTTTCTGACAACCTGTACAGCTCTGTCAATTGAGTTATCAACTTCGGATTTCAAATCAGAACGAATTTTTGAATCATCGTCCCTTATCTCGCCAAAGTACGCTTTTAAAGAAAGCCCTTTTGCAGTCAGCTTTTGTTCAAATACATCGATAAGGTTTTCATCTGAGGTTTTGGTTGCCTCAATTGCATCATTTAAAGCCTGTGTGAAAATTTCATCTTTGCGTTTGGCTAAATCCTGCAATAACTTTGCTACGTCAACTTCCATGATGACGTACATACCACCCTGAAGGTCAAGACCTAATTTTATTTTATTATCTCTTGCCTTAAGAATGTCACTACCGTTTTTATCAAAATAAGCAGCGCTGTCTTCTGCATTTTTTAAATTCTTCATTTCCTGATTGTACTGGTAATCCTGGTAAGTAGGGTACAAAAAGTATAATGAAAGAAGTAAAAAAGACAGAGTTAATATGATTCTGAAACGATTCTTTTTCAATCTTTTCTCTTAAAAAATAATATTTTGTGGATTAATGGAAAAACAAATATAAATTTTATACTGTAAATAATCAATGTAGATAGTAAAAGAAACATAAAGAACTTTTACTATGAACAGCCGGTAAATACGTAGTTAAATATTGTATTTGTAAGGTTTATAAAGTCTATAAGGTTTACAAAATTTATAATGTGCTCCAATATAATGGAACTAACTATCTTATAAACTTTATAAACCTTACAAACCCTATTTGGGTGGGCAATGGGACTCGAACCCACGACCCTCAGAGCCACAATCTGATGCTCTAACCAAACTGAGCTATGCCCACCATGTTTATCAATTGTCTTGTATGCCCGACAGGAATCGAACCTGTAACCTATCCCGCTAAAGCGGGATCACTCTATCCAATTGTCTTGTATGCCCGACAGGAATCGAACCTGTAACCTATCCCGCTAAAGCG
>RPQH01000086.1 GCA_003820375.1 Ignavibacteriota bacterium | reverse complement strand
GGTCGGGGGGTGAGGACAGGAACTGAAATTACCTGTATATCTCTTTCGGTAACAAATTGAATTATGATTTGCGTAAGGTGAATTGGATGTTTCTTACTTCTTGTTAATTTGAAATTATGAGATAGTTTTTTATCTTAACGCTTCTTACCGGATAAATAGAGATTCCATCTTTTAAATCACAGGTTAATCAAAATTGTCCTTTTATAGAATGATAATTAATTGAGCGTTAATCATGCAAGAAACAAAGATGGAATCTCTTAATCCTTAACTTGACGCCTGAGCCTCTCCTGAATGCTTCGCCAGGAGAGGGGTAAATTTTTTACTTCAATGTTTTGGACGGATGTGTATAATTTTATCTTCTATCCCATACTTTTGAATATTTTTTATTTAAATATTTCTCTATTTTCTTTTGAGCTATCAGGTAATTGCTTTTTATGTAATTCCATAGTTTCTTAATAATAAAATAAATCTAATTTATTATACATTATAATGAGCAAATTAGACATAATAAATAACTTCGTTTCACTAGAAAAAATAGCGCTCGCAGGCATATCAGCCAACGAGAAGAAATTCGGCAATTCAATATTAAAAACACTGGCTTCAAAAGGATATGAGATGTATCCTATACATCCGACAATTGAAGATAAATACGGCTACCAATGCTACAAAGATGTTTCATCTTTACCGCATGATGTAAAAGGTTTAATCATTTGTGTACGTCCTGAAGCGGCAGAAGAGCTTATCCCAAAGGCATTAAATAAAGGAATAAAATATATCTGGCTTCAAAATGGTTCGGAATCACTTAAGTCACTTAAGTATTGCGAAGAAAACGGAATAAATGTTGTTAGCAAAGAGTGCATAATGATGTTTGCTGCACCTCAGGGCTTTCACGGATTCCACAGGTGGATATGGAAGACATTAAGGTTACTCCCGAACTAAATTGAAATATAGTTTTTCTCATTAATGTATAAGATTACTTATTGATTTAAATCAATTAAATTTAAATTTATACAAACATGAGATCTTTTACAAAAGCACTATTGTTCGGAGTATGTGTATGGGGTGTAACTTTTGTTGCAGCTATGCTGATATTTCCGCTCCATGAACCCGAACGGCCATTATTCGAATCTATAATGCCTGTTGTGCTCACTTTCTCCACCGTATTTTTCTCTTATTTTTATTTTAAACATGTTGATATAAACTACCTGAAAGAAGGTGTTTATTTAGGTATTATTTGGTTTCTCATCAATATTATTATTGACCAGTTAATGTTTTCATGGGGGCCAATGAAAATGTTTTTCATAGATTACCTGAAAGATATAGGTATTACTTACCTGTTAATACCGGTTGTAACTATTGGCATTGGACTTGCTGAGGAAAATATTTTTAAAAAAATTTTTAAAGCAGAACCAAAAGCACATTAAATTATTAAATTATGCTTTCAGCTTGCGGATTGGATTGCAGTAAGTGTGATATCTTTATTGCTTCATCAAATATTGAAGTAGCTAAAAAAATTGCGGAGTGGTTTAATGAATTCAGACATGCAAATATAGATTACAAAGATATTCACTGCGGCGGATGTAAATGTAATGTAAATGACCATTGGTCACCTGATTGCTGGATACTGAATTGCTGTGTCTCAAAGAAACACATCGATGACTGCTCGGAATGTGATACTTTTCCATGCATAAAATTGAAGGAATGGTCTTATATGAATGACGGATATCTGAAAGCATACAATACTTTAGAAAAACTGAGAAATGAAAGATTAAATAATAAATAAAATTATGTATGATAAATATTCAATATCAGTTCAGCAAAAAGTAACATTTACCGTTTTGCATTTCTTCATAATCTTGTTTTCTTTCTGGCTGATGTTTATGAACGGTATAGATATTATAGCAGGACTGTTCGGCTTCCCAGTACAGGTTGGTGATAACTCCAGGAGAAATATTATATTGTTTGCGATGGGAGCTTATTTTGCAAAAAATATTATTTCGCAATTTGTATTCATGAAAAGGGAATTAAAATGGAGCGAAGCACTTACCATTGCTTTATGGTTATTTATTGCTTACTCAACTTTTTCATTTACGGGTGCTTCTAATACATTATCTGCCGGGAAAACAGAAACTGCAGGTATTATAGTATTTGCTGTTGGTATACTGATTAACTTTATATCAGAACTTCAGCGGTTCATATGGAAACGTAAACAGGAAAATAAAAATAAGCTTTACCATGGGGGATTGTTCAGGCTTTCAAGACATATTAATTATCTCGGTGATGTGATTATGTTCACCGGATTTGCAATGCTTACAAGAAATGTATGGGTTTATATTATTCCTTTGACATTAATATTAGCATATACATTTATCAATATTCCAATGCTTGATGCCCACCTAATGGAAAAATACGGTGACGAGTATGAAGAATATTCACATCATTCGAAGAAGTTTATTCCGTTTTTGTATTGAAGAGTTCATAGAATTGGAGGAGATTTCCATTGGTTAATAGACAAGGGGTTACTGATAAAGATTCGGATATGCTGTAAATACTGTAAAGATTATATAAATAACTCCAGACTTTGAATAACGGATTACCCCTTGTAAATCTTCCATCTTAAATTATTTGCAATTGTATAGGAACGTTTGATTATCAGCAATTGAAAATTATGTAAGTTGGAAGGTTTGCAAGGGGTAATCCTTTAATTGAAGTCTGGAGTTGTTTATAAATATAACTCCGTAATTACAATTCACCGTACCTATATCAGTAACCCCTTGTCTATCTCCAATTGTAAATCTTCTTTAATTCTCCGAACTCTCCGAACTCTAAGCTCTCTTTACTTCAACCTCAAGCTCTTCCGAAAAATATTTTCTCTTAAACCAAAATGCTACATTTACCAGGCTAATCAGCACAGGTACTTCTACCAACGGGCCAATTACTGCGGCAAATGCTTCTCCTGAGTTTATTCCAAAGACTGCTACCGCAACAGCAATTGCCAATTCAAAATTATTGCTTGCTGCCGTAAAGGATAACGTTGCAGATTTTGCATATCCCGCTCCAAATTTCCTGCTGAGATAAAATGAAACAAAGAACATGATAACAAAATAAAAAACCAGCGGAATTGCTATCCTTACAACATCGAGCGGTATTTTTATGATATATTCACCTTTTAACGAGAACATTACAAATATCGTGAACAATAATGCTATCAATGTTATTGGGCTTATTACCGGGATGAATTTCTTTTCATACCATTCTTTGCCCTTAAGCTTCAGCATTGTGAACCGGGTTATTAATCCTGCAAGAAAGGGGATACCAAGATAAATAAATACACTTTCAGCTATCTGTCCAATTGTAATATTTACAGCAAAAGATTTTAATCCGAGAACACCCGGAAGAACAGTTATGAATACATAAGCATAAACAGAGAAGAATAAAACCTGGAAAATTGAATTGAAGGCAACAAGACCTGCCGCATATTCCCTGTCTCCTTTTGCAAGGTCATTCCACACAATTACCATTGCAATACAACGTGCAAGTCCGATTAAAATTAAACCCGCCATATATTCCGGGTAATCACGCAGAAAGATTATTGCAAGAGCAAACATCAGCAAAGGACCAATAAGCCAGTTTTGCACAAGAGATAGCGTTAATATCTTAACGTTCCTGAATACATCACCAAGCTCTTCGTATTTTACTTTTGCAAGCGGGGGATACATCATCAATATCAATCCAACTGCGATGGGAATGTTTGTTGTGCCTGATTGAAATGTGTTCCAAAATCTTACTATCCCTGAAAATAAATAACCTGTAAAAACTGCAATAAACATTACTAAAAATATCCACAGAGTTAAATACCTGTCAAGAAATGAGAGTTTTTTTAAATTTGAACTCATGCCGGTAGAAAAAAATAATTAAGATATTACTAAAATAATTAAAAAGATTTTGATAATTGATATATTAGTTATCAGAGCATCCGCAGCCGGTATCCTTATTGATTTCGGTTTGTTCCGTCCTTAATATATTTAATGCAAATTTATCCATTTTAGCAGCCGCACCTTTGCGGACCAGCTTTCCTGTTTCTATAGCATCAGATATTCCAGCGTCATCTGCGCCGAATTCTTTTGCCTTACTTGTGTGATACTCCAAACATGGCTGGCAATTTGCAGCAACAGATGCACCGATTGCTATCAGCTCTTTAATATGATTATCAAGTTTCATGGCAATTTATATATTTTTATATTTTAAATGGGTTAATTTATTTCATCTATTTTGTATCTTTATTGGTAACTACTTATCCAACGTGATTGTAAATCCTCCGGTCATCTTAAGTTATAACTTGCCTGCCTCTGGCAGGTGTCAGGTCATGTCGGTTAATGTAAAATATTCTTTTTCATAGCAAAAACACTGATATTCTAAATTAGTCTACATTTTCAAACTAAGACCTGACACTGCCCTATAACAATGACCCTTTGAACTTAATAAACTTAACATACTTTGTCGGGTTTAAATCCCTCGTATCATCTATGGGATTGCTTCGCTTTCCTTACTGATCAGATATATCTATTAATTTAATAATTTTATTATCTAATAAGTATATCTGCAAATGTTTGAGCTCGCAATTGGTTTCCAACTTAACGAACTTAACGAACTCAACGAACTTAACGAACTTATGAGCAGCAATCCGGTCCGCAGCATGCTTCTTTTTTCTCTGCAATTGGGAGCTCAACACCTTTTTGTGTTACTTCCGGTTTCTCAGCATAAACATTAATGCTTAATACTGCTGTACCTGAAGACTTATACTCAGCAAGAGCTTCCTTGTTAATATACTGAAGTAATATTTCATCGGGTAAGTTTATTACTCTTTCCTTTTGAATCTTAATATTCGTTAATCCTGCCTTTTCCATTGCTGAAATATATTCATCCATTTCAATAGCACCCCCTACACATCCAACGTACATCTCTGCTGCAGATTGAATTACCTTTGGCAATGCACCCTTTATTACTATATCCGATACTGAAAGATGACCACCCGGTTTCATTACTCTGTATATTTCTGCAAATGCTTTTTTCTTATCAGGTACAAGATTCAGTACACAATTGCTTATTATCACATCAGCAGTATTAGCAGTTATGGGCATTCTTTCTATATCTCCCAAACGGAATTCAACGTTATTGAATCCAAGCTTATCATTGTTAGTTCTTGCTTTTTCTATCATTGCTTCAGTCATATCCACACCGATAACTTTTCCTGATTCACCTGCAATTGCCCTGGCAACAAAAGCATCATTACCTGCACCTGAGCCAAGGTCAATAACCGTATCACCTTTTTTTATTTGTGCAAATTCTGTCGGTACACCACAGCCAAGTCCCAGGTCAGCATCAGGATTATATCCTTCAAGTTTTTTATAATCTTCTGCAAATACAGCATAGTCAACTTCAGTGCAGCAGCCCGTACCACAGCAGGATGATTCGTTTTTTTCTTTAGATTGATTTGCTATCTCTGTATATCTCTCTTTAATCATTGATTTGATTTCTTCGGGGTTTTCCATATTATTGTTCCTTTACTACACAGCATATAACGCTGTCATTTTTTGTCTTTAGTTGTGAAAAAATATTATTTAATGTTTCAAGTTCTTTTTCAAGATTTTCCCAGTTTATACAGTAGCATGATGACGCTCCTTCGATAATGCCCTGTATTAAACCTGCATTTTTTAACTCTTTCAGATGCTGGGATACGGTTGACTGAGATAGAGGCATAACCTCCACAATATCACCGCAGATGCATTTATTGCAATCTGCAAGCTTTTCCAGAATTGCCACCCTTGCCGGATGCGAAAGTGCTTTTGCAAAAGTTGCAATTTGATTCTGTAATTCGCTAAATTCTTGTTTTTTATTGAGTGCCATAGTTTTCTATAATCTTATATCGTAAATATACGATAAGAGAATTGAAAAGTCAAGAGGGAAAGAGTTCGTTAAGTTTGTTAAGTTTGTTAAGTTTGTTAAGTTTGTTAAGTTTGTTAAGTTGAAGATACGTCAGGTCAATTTTAGTTAATTTAGGTTCTTTCTTTACATATCATACTAATCATTTAATCTAGGTAGATTCACATTATCAGGCTAAAACCTAACACTGCCCTATGAACTTAATAAACTTAACAAACTTAACGAACTTAATAAACTTTTTATTATTTTTGTAGAATGTATTTAATCTAATTATTACTATTATCATGAAAAAACTACTACTGGCAATTTTCATATTATTTATAATTTTTAATTTTACATATAAGCCGTCTGTCGCAGATACATTTTCAATTGCAGCAATTGATATTGCAGCAAACCAGGTTGGCAGTGCAGGGGCATCTTGTTATAATTCTTCTCCCGGATGTATAATTTTAAGCGATGTTCATCCGGGTGTTGGAGTAATACATACACAGGCAAGCTGGCTTGCAGGAAATCAAAATTATGCACGCTCGTTAATGAATCTGGGGCTATCACCGCAGCAGATAATTGATTCTCTCATTGCACACGATGCTCAAAATAATCCTGCTCCTCGGCAGTATGGAATAATTGATATGATTAACGGCGGAAGAGTTGCTGCTTATACAGGTTCCGGATGCACTCCATGGGCAGGTCATTGGACAGGTCCAACATATTCAATACAGGGAAACATTCTTCTCGGCCAGAAAGTCATTGATTCTATGAAATCCAAATTCTTAAATACAACCGGTATTTTAGCAGTAAGGTTAATGGCTGCCTTACAGGGAGCTAAAATGGTAGGTGCCGATACAAGATGTGCACAGTATGGGACTTCTTCAAGCTCGGCTTTTTTACGCGTTGCTAAAAATACTGATCCGCAGTCAGGACCATACTGGTGCGATATTAATGTCAGGTTAACCAACCCGTTGCAATATGGCAAAGACCCAATCGACTCCTTACAAACTTTATTTAATATATGGCTTACAACCGTGGGATTAACAGGATTCTCAAATAATGTACCTGAAGAATTTATGCTTTATCAGAATTACCCTAATCCGTTCAATCCTTTGACAATGATAAAGTTTGACCTTGCTAAAGCATCAAACGTGAAATTGGTAATATATGATATGGTTGGAAATGAAGTAGCAGTGTTGGTTGATAATTTATCTTTTCCTGCCGGTAATTACGAGTATGCATTTGATGCAAACAATTTATCAAGCGGAGTCTATATATATAAACTGATAAGTGATAATTTTTCTGATTCAAAGAAAATGACGCTGCTGAAGTAAATTAAGAATAAGAATTAAAATGAAGAATTAAATTCAAGTTTTTTTTAAAACTCTTAACTCTTCATTTTTAATTCTTTATTGATTATTCGGGTAAATCTTTCTTTTTTGCAAATGCAAGAATATGTCCGTCCAAATCGGTGCAGTAACATACTTCATCACCCCAGTCTCTTAATTCAGTTTTGCTGATTGATTTTCCGCCATTATTGATTGCTCTGGAATAAAATTCATCAGGGTTTTCAACGGACAAATATAATTCGCATCTTGGAATTCCATTTCCTGTTTCCGGATGGGGGACGGCAGTACCGAGAATTTTTGCTATACCGGCTTCAGGCATAATACCAAGCTTTGTATCAGGTGAAAGCTCAAACTCTGTCATGCCCGGAACATTCAGTACAGGAACTGTTTGTAAAACATGAGCATAAAATTTGTTCGATTCCTGTTGATTTTTGACATATATTATAAATAATGATTTCATATTTTACACTGGTTTATTGAAAATACTAACCAAAAACGTTAAGAATACCGAATTCACGGTATGAAACATACATTCATTGATGTTTATTTTTGAACATGCAACTGGAATACAAAAAAAATAAAAGTATATTTTTTTCTTTTAAAAAACTATCAACAGTATTTTTTGAAAATTATACTGTCAGTTATATTTCATTAAAAGCAAAGGAAAAGAATAATTATTTCGGTTCATTCAAAGATAACAAATTTAATCCCAAACTTGAAGCTAAAATAACTGAAAAAATTTGGAAAGAAATTCCTTCTAACTTCATAGAGGCAAAGCTGGGTAACTATTCATTTACAGAAAATTCATTTAGTGCTATTGTAACAATTGATTGCAGGGTCTCTGAAGAGGCGACTAAAAAACTCATGCCAAAAATTATTGCAAGCTTTAAAGCAAGGTCAACTATTTTATTAAATCAGCTTCATGGTAAACATGGAAGAGTATTCTGGGAAAATTGCTATAAGGAAGAAGCCATCTCTGATTTAAAACAACTTAATGAAGTTCTGAAAAGACTTTAAATTTCGTACTGCTGGATTGATTCACATCTAAATTTTTAACAACTTAATAATTTCATATATTCCTAATCGTCATTTCACTTGTCTGGATTGATTTGCTTATCGTATTTAAATACATTACAAATATTTAAAAGCTCTTCAAATTCTATAAATATTTTCTGAAAAGTGAAGGGCTCGCAATTTTTCCTGTATATTTAAGACCTTATTGATTTAGTTATTATAATGAATTATTTTGTTTTAAAATTTTTCACTATAAATGAAAACTCAAAATTATTCAAATCACAGGCGGCATAATTTTATGTATAATTATGTTACATTCTTTATTGTTGTGCTGCTGTTTGTTTCATCATTATATTATACATATCATGCTCATGTGGAAGGCATATCACTCAGGCCGCCGCTGTTTTTATTATTAATTTCGTTTGTACTTCTTGTTTATTTTTTTTCAGCATGGTCATTTGCAGTCAAAGCACAGGATAGGGCAATACGTGCAGAAGAAAACTTAAGGCATTTTGTTCTAACCGGTAGATTATTAGATAACAGGTTAAGCATTCATCAGATAACTGCTTTAAGATTTGCTTCGGATGAGGAATTTCCTGCACTGGCAGTAAAAGCTATCGAAGATGATATGAAACCGGAAAATATTAAGAAAGCAATAAAAAACTGGCGTCCCGATTATTACAGGATTTAATTATTTTCTGAATATTAATGTAACTATTGTTCCTGCTCCTGCTTTGCTTTCAATATTTATCTTTCCCTTGTGAGCATCCATAATCTTTTTGGTGATTGAAAGTCCAAGCCCGAATCCTCCTGTCTTTCTTGAACGCGAACGGTCTGACCTGTAAAACGGTTCGAAAATAAATTTCTGGTCTTCTAACGGAATTCCGGTCCCTTTATCTTTCACACATAATTCCACAATGTCTTTTTTTTCCGTAATATTTACTTCAACTTTATCAGCTGAGTATTTTAAAGCATTATCAATTATGTTTCTGATTACTATCTTAATTTTTTCCGTATCAACATTTAAAATAACACTGCTTTTTTCCGGAATTTTGAACCATATTCTTTCATCAAAATTATAATCCTGTATCACTTCCTTTACCAGCTTAACAAGGTCCGCCTTTTCATGGCTTAGTGTTGCAAAAGCACTGCTTGACCTGTAATTCTCAAGTAAGCCTGTTATCATTCTCTCCATTTCCTGTACATCTTCATTAATCTTTTCTTTGCTTGAACCGACTTCAAGCCCTAATTTTATCCTGGTTAACGGACTTCGCAATTCATGCGAAACATCTATTAACAGGTGGTCTTTTGCAGTTATTGATTCTTTTATTCTTGATGACATATTACTGATAGAAGAAGCCAGTTCGCCCAGCTCGTCCTTCCTTTTTACAGGAATGTCAACATCATATTTTCCTTCTGCAATGCTTTCTACAGCAGCTGAAAGGTCTTTCAATGGCTTGAATAACCATCGTAAAATCAGATACAATAAAAATACTATTAAGCTTACGAGTATAAGAATCGATATCAACGCTTTTTCAATACTGAAAAAATCACGGGGGTTGATAGGTTCTATAATAAATACCCCTTTTGAGTCTTTTACAATAGAGTATGGTCTGTCCTGGTACATCATTGTGAAATGTTCATCAACAGGAAATTTTTCTTTGAATTTGGGGTCAGCAGAGAGCTCTTCCAATGCCGGTACATTTTGATTGCTTGCCCAATTGTAATCATGCGATTGATATCTCATGTTCCATCCAAGCTCTTCACATAAATCTCTTGCTTTCACTGTATCAGGCGGCGAACCAATTTGAGCAGTTGCAAGCTGTTCTATTCTTCTTATATATATAGGATATAATCTTCTCGGTCTTGTTTCTGAGGCCAGTCTTGTTACTAAAGGAATTGAAATATAAAGTACCATTAATGATACTAATATCAGTAAAATCAGCTTTAAGAAAATTGATATCCTGGGCATTCTCATTATACTATTCTTCCTCTGTAAAAAACATATATCCTACCGTGTGCACAGTTTTAATTACCTGCTCTTTGGAATTATGTATATTTTTAAATTTATTTCTCAATCTTGAAACCATAACATCTACTGACCTGTCATAAGACATCCACGAAATTCCGCGAGTATTTTGCATTATCTCATCACGCGAAAGAACCTTGCCGTTGTGTTTTACAAACAGCATCAGCAGTTCAAATTCGGTTGAAGTTAACTCAAGGTCTTTATTATAATAAACGGCAGTCCGTTTGTTAGGGTCTATAATTAAATGTTTGAATTTTACTATCTCATTTTTCTTAAATTTCATTTCATATCTTCTCAGCACAGATTGAATTCTTGCAAGCAGCTCACGGGGCTCAAATGGTTTGGGTAAATAATCATCAGCGCCAAGCTCAAGTCCTACAATTTTATCGGTTACTTCTCCTCTTGCAGTCAGCATAATAATAGGTGTTTCATATTCTTTTCTTATTTGCTTGCATGCTTCAAATCCATCCATCTCAGGAAGCATAACATCTAGTATTATCAGGTCAAAATGATTTAGCTTAAGTTTTGTAAATCCTTCGCCGGGTGTTTCTGCAGATGCGACTTTATAGTTATACTTGCTGAGATACTCCTTTAGGAGGTCATTTAATTTATCGTCATCGTCTATTACTAATATTGATTTGCTCATTACATTTAAAAATATTTAAGGCAGGGGTGCCTAAAGCCCCTGCCCTTAAAATAATCATAAGATTTAATTATTTGGAGGTAATTTATCTTCATGATTAAAGAACTTATCTCTTTTACTTTTCATCTCATGCATTTTTTCAATAGCTTTTAATCTCTGCTCAGGGGTCAGCAATGCATGGAATTTTATAAATTCATCCATAAAGAAATCCTTCATTTCGTCTCTTTTCTGTTCACGTTTATCTACAAGCTGCTTGAGGTCTTCCTTATTAATGCTGTTTTGTTTAAAAAGATTTTCGAATTCAGCCATATCGTTCTGCCTGTTTTGCCTGTTGCTCTCCATTTTAGCTTTTATTTCTTCACGTATCTTTTCCATCTCTGCTTTTTGTTTATCATCAAGGTTGAGTTCCTTCGTAATTCTCCCCATCATAAACATCCATGGTCCGTCATGCCTGAATTGTTTAATTTTCTGCGCAAATGTAATACCTGCCGCACCGGCTATAATTACAAAAATTAAAAGGACAATTAAAATTATTCTCCCTTTTGAGAATCTCTTCTTAGTATTGGTATTTACAGGATTTACATTTTCCTGTCCGGTTAAATTATCTTGTGCCATATTTTCTCCTTTAATTTATTCTGTACAAATATATAGTGCAAGTAATTGAAATTTATGTTTTTGATGTAATATAAATGTAAATAAATGTATCAGGAGAGAGTAGGGGAGTTGGGAGTTGGAGAGCGGAAAGATGAGAAACCATAATTTGTGTAAGCCAATAAAGACCTGATTCATGTCACCTGACTTTAGTATTGCATGAATTTATTTACAACATTTTTGAAATAACTTTTTGTATATTCAATCCTTTAATATATATTTGATACTGCTCTGCTTCTGTCCGAAGGATGCCTGTGGCATAATCTACAATCTGATAAATCTTATAAATCTGATAATCCCTATTTCAGGTTTATATAAAGTATTCGTACAGCTACTATCAATAATGCCAATGCAAGCCCTCTGATTATCCATTTACCTTTGACTTTGTTAGATAAGATCGCTCCTGTCTGTGCACCGATTATAGCGCCAATTGCTACGGCAATTGTAATGAAATATGATTCTTTATCAAATGATCCTTCAATGATATGCACTATAGTTCCGGCGAGTGCCATTATTACTTGCATAAAATGAGAAGTTGCTGTAGCTATGTGAACTGGAAAGTTGAGAAGATTTACCAAAGCAGGTACGTGGATTATTCCACCGCCAAGACCAAGTAAGCTTGAAATATATCCTACAAATATGCTTAAAAATATTCCAATTTTTATATTGTAACGAAAAGTATAAGTATTTCCTTTAGCATCAGTAATAACACTTGTAGTGTGGGATGGTGGATGCACTCTATGTGGACTAATTTTTTTAGTTGGTTTAATAAATAAATATACACTTAATGCAGCAAGAATCATAGCAAAAGTATAATTAAAAATTACTCTGTTAATATATGATATTGTTAAAGCACCAAGCACTGCACCGGGTATTGTTGCAATAGCAAATATGATTGCTGCTTTATAATCAATTCTTTTCATCCTTACATATGCAATTGTTCCTGAAGAAGCATTGAAGAAGACCACTGCTAAAGATATACTTGTAAGCATTTCAGCAGACCTATCGGGAAAGAGTATTAGAAGAATCGGCATTAAAATAAAACCGCCGCCTGCACCTATCATTGTACCATAAGCACCGATAAGTATTCCTATACCAACGAACATCAGGTATTCAATCATTCCTGTATTGTCCCATTTGATTCATTAATTTTGTAAATAAAAAATTATACTCCATATTTTATTATTTTCACATTTTCTTCTGTTATCAATGCACTTCCAATCATTTCCGTTTCATCAAAAATTTGTTTCAGATGCTCTATTTTTTCATCCGTATCTACAATTTCAATAACGATTGGTAAATCAGATGAGAGTTCGAGCAAGTCAGAAGTATGTACTTTGCTTGCCTTGCCAAAACCGGTTATTCCTCTCAAAACAGTAATACCCGAATAATTATTTTTGCGTAGATACTCAACGAGATATTGATAAAGATTTTTACCGTGAAACTTATCACTTTCACCGATAAATATTCTTAATAATTTGGCAGTTGATTCTTTTTTCATATTATTTACTTATTAGCAAAGCAAGTTCTTTACCAACATAAATTGCAATAACTGATAATAAAACATTTGCTGTTATATTAAATGCAAAAAAGGAAAGCTCTTTTAACTCAAGCAATCTGAATGATTCGTAAGCAAAAGTAGACATAGTCGTAAATCCACCGATAAAGCCAATTGCAATAAGGTCACGTAAATCGGATGAAACACTTTTCCCGTAAGCAATACTGTATAAAAGAAAGCCAAGTAAAAAGCTGCCAAGTATATTTACTGTTAATGTTCCGAACGGGAAAGCCGGAAAATAATTATTTACAAATCTTGAGGTGATATATCTAAGTATTGCCCCGATAAACCCGCCTGCACCTATGTAAAATATGTGTATCATAATTTATATAGCAATTTAATTAAAATGATGCATATTTAAAACTTAAATCCTAATTAATTATGTTTTTAAATGAGATTACATTTATTAGAGTTAGAAGATTTCGAGTGGTTTCCTAATATCATCAGGGAGGGGATTACAGATTATTTAAGGTTTGCAACAGAAATATTTAATGTTTATAAGCCAACTGCAAAATTTATTGCGGATATGATAAATAAGACGGGAATATATTCAATAATCGACCTGTGTTCAGGCGGGGGAGGCGGAGCAGGCACTATAAGCGATGAAATTAATTCACTTGCGGGTAAGGAAGTGAAAATTCTGTTAACAGATAAATATCCAAATATAACTGCATTAAATTATGTGTCTGAAAACTCCAATGATAAAATTTCTTTCCTTGAAGAACCGGTTGATGCAGTTAATGTCCCTGATAATCTGAAAGGTATAAGGACATTGTATTCTTCATTTCATCATTTTAAGCCTGAAGATGCAAAAAAAATATTAGCAGATTCCGTTAAAAATAATATGCCTATAGCTGTTTTTGAAGCAGGAGAGAGAAGCTTGCCCGGGATTGCCGGAGTGATTTTTACTACAATAATTATATGTACATTTGCAACTCCGTTCATGAAACCGTTTAAATGGAGCAGGTTATTCTTTACTTATATTTTACCAGTAATACCACTTACTTTATTATGGGATGGAGTTGTATCAATGTTAAGGATATATAAACCGGATGAAATGATAAAGATGACAAAAGAAATTAATTCGGAAAATTTTAAGTGGACAGCAGGAAAAATAATACATAAAATGTTAAAGATTACTTATATGATTGGAGTACCGGAATCAATTAAGAATTAAGAATGAAGAGTTGGAGTTATAAACTCAGATTAAAAATTGTTGTTAGACTAAGGATAACTGACATTAATAAGGATGAACTGCAATGATACGTAGTCCTTTTATTGATTATTCCAAACATTCATTAACATTATACAATTGCAATCAACAAATATCTGTTAAAAAATAGGGCTTCAAACCGAAGCCCCTTTAATCTTCTAATAACTAAATTATCAGTTTACCGAAATTTTCTTTTTCCCTCCGATGGGAGCTATTGCCGGTTCTTCTTCTAAATAAGCATCTTCACCATGTAACTCGAAATCAAGTCCTCTTTCTTCAACTTCTTTAGTAACTGCTACTGGAGTAAATAGGTTAATAACCAGAAGCAATATATATGTAATCACTAAAGAATAAGCAGAGCTGATTGCAACAGCTAAGACCTGCAATCCAAAGAAAGAACTGCCTCCATGGAATAGCCCATTACTTCCCACTTCATTAATTGCTGTCCATCCGAACACTCCAAGCAGAATAATTCCTGTAAATCCGCCGATACCATGAATTCCCCATACATCCAGAGCATCATCCCATTTGAACTTGTTTTTCAATGCTATTGCAAAATAGCAAATGATACCGGAAAGAACTCCAATAGCAACCGCAGCTTTTGTAGAGACAAATCCTGCAGCAGGAGTAATAGTTACGAGACCTGCGAGTACACCTGTCAGGAAGCCAACCATTTTAGGCTTCTTTTCCAGCCACCACGAAATGAACAGCCATGTCATTGCAGCAAATGAAGCAGAGACCTGGGTATTTATGAATGCCTGTGACGAAATGCCGTTAGCCGAGAATTCCGCTCCGGCATTAAACCCAAACCAGCCAAACCACAACAGTCCCGTTCCAAGAGCAAACAGCGGAAGGTTATGCATTCCAGCATCTCTGGCTTTCCTTTTACCTATATATAAAACAGAACCGAGAGCAGCGAAGCCTGCGACATTATGAACCACAATACCGCCGCCGAAATCTTTTACACCCCATGCTGCCATTATTCCACCGCCCCATACCATATGAATAAACGGGAAATATACAAAGAGCATCCATACCACCAGGAAAATTAAATAAGCACTGAATCTTACCCTGTTTGCAAATGCTCCTGTTATTAATGCAGGTGTTATAATTGCTGACATTAATTGGTAAGCTATGAATGCAGTAATAGGAATAGTTGGATTAACAGGACTTGCTGTCATTGGTGTAATACCATGCAGAAATGCAAGATTGAAGTTTCCAATAATTCCGCCAATATCTGTTCCTGAAGTATAATCACCGCTGAAACACATTGTATAACCTACTACAAACCACAACATAGTTGTCAAAGCCATTGATACAAAGCTTTGCATCATTATTGTTATAACATTTTTCTTGCCGACCAGGCCGCCATAAAACAAAGCCAGGCCGGGTGTCATTAATAATACCAATGCTGATGCTACAAGCATAAAGCTGGTATTTCCAGTATCAAACATTATATGTTTTCTCCTTTTTTAAATTGATATGTGTTTATCGTGCTGAAATTATTTTTAATATTAAATGAAAAATGTAAAGCATGTACAGCACATACATGAGCTTTATTGTAAATAAAAGTATTTGGGAATTTTCGAATATGGGTTTTATTGACCGGATAAAGTTTATAACGCAGAAATAAACTGACCGAATTGGAATAGAAATCTATTTTATCAATATTTCTATTCACTACCCGCCATAATATTGAGGTTTTATCATACTAAATTATCGGAACCGAATGAACATGATTCTGCAAATTACTGTTTTTTATTATCTCTTACAATTTAATAATTTTGCATAAATAAAAAAGCCCCGCTGCTGCAGGGCTTTAAAATATTTATTTATGATTTGGTTACTTTACCAACAGCATCTTTTTAATATCTGTAAAGTTATTAGCTGTAATCCTGTAAAAATATAATCCGCTGGCAAACTCATCACCATCGAATGTGATTTTATATTTACCGGGTTGAATACTGTTTTCATTAACCAGTATTTTTACTTCTTTTCCCAGTATATCATATATTACTATCTTCACATTACCGGCATCTTTAATATCAAAATTAATAGTTGTAGCCGGGTTGAACGGATTTGGATAATTCTGATAAAGCTTGTATTCCTTTGGAATTTCATTTGAAATATTATTTATTCCAATTAAAGCTGTCCATCTTGCTGTTTCCAGTACAGAATTATTTATTGATAATGTAACAGCAGAATCATTTCCGGTGCTATCAGGACTTGTGTAGGAGCCGAGACCGGTTCCTGCCCATCCTCTGAACATGTAGTACTGACCTCCTGAATTTACTATACGTGAATTTACTCCAAATGTAAATCCAACTGCTGAATCATAATACATGCTTCCGCCGAATGTATTGCCGACTGAAGAAGAAATCAGGAATAAATATTGCGGTTTATAAAAAGCCGTAAGTGAAGTGTTCGCATTGATAACTATACTATGTGTTGTATCTCCGTTATCTGACCAATTCTTATAGATGTATTTTGTGCCGCCAACTATTTTTGGGCTTAATGCCTGAACCGTGACAGTAGATGCATTCTGAAATGCAAGGTTTTGGTGTGTATTATATGTTATACCGTTCACCTTATAATCAACAATATTGTTCCTGTTAGTGCCTATTGATAATATAGATGTGTTAACCAATAGCTCTATATTGCGGGCGTGAATAGGAGTTCCATTTAATGTGAATCCTTTTACCGTTGCAATATATCTGCGTGGTGTTACACTGCCTACTGTTTTGATTTTGAGTGTAACTGAATCAGGAATAGTTGTGATAGAATCTTTTCCGTTCAAAAATGAGAATTGAATGCTCCCTGATTGAGGAAGAGTATCAACGGAAACAGTAAATCTAACGGCCTGGTCAATAATGCCTTTCCTGCTTGGTACTCTTACTTTTACCTGAAGGCTGTCATTGTTAACTAAATTTGCTGAAGTAATGGATAATGTAAGAGCAAAATCAGGATAATAAGCAGTATAACTACCCATGTTATTATTCCTGCCGTCCATCCATGCTGCAACACCTTTATCGGAGATACCAATATAATCACCCATATATTTTTCTCCGCCCGGCTGACCTACTGCTACGGTGTTCGGATTAAAAGCCACATCGGATATTGGACTGTTTGATATAAAACTTGTACCGCCATTTGTGGATATTGAACCATATACCTGTGTCATTACATTGCCTGATGGATCAATTCTTGAATCATACCAGCACATATAAATTCTGCCGGTTTTATTATCAACATTAATTGAAGGCATCCACTGGTCTGTTGTTGTAGCATCATCGTTTACTTTTATAGGATCTGACCAGTTTAATCCATAATTTGTAGACCTGACAATATACACATCTGCAAGATCCGGACCCGGAGGATTTCCTGCATAAGCGATATACACATTTCCTCTTGTTGAAGTATAACTGTTATCAACAGCCATTCTTGGGAACATATCTGTTCTTATACAATTTTTAACGGTATTTCTTCCGGCACATGAAGTTCCGGGAGGTGATGGTGATGCAGCTACAAATGTGTTCGGAAAAGTTTGTCCGGCATCTGTTGACCTGTATAATACAAGACTTCCTCCGTTCATACATGCAAAATAAACACAGCCGCCGGGTGTATTTCCGTTTGGCCCTACGGATACATAAGCTCCCTGTGAGCCTGATAATGTTATTGGTGTTGACCAGTTCATACCGCCGTTAGTGCTTCTTATAAATCTCATATTTGATTGAGAGCCAAACTGCCTCCATCCTGCATATAAATAATTGCTGTATGGTCCTGCACTTTGGTCAGCTATTATCCACTCTTTATCAGTTAACCCTGCTGTTGTAGCTGTCATGGCATAAGGGGCTGACCAGTCTACACATTTATTGGTAGATTTTACTACTACCATTCCATATACGCTTCCGTTCTGGTAAAGCTGGACGTAATATGCAACTCCAAGACTATCATAACACATAACAGGGTCTCCAAGAGTTCCGTAACCCGGAAAGCTTGGATTATTTTTTATCCATGTATACCCGTTTTTTGTGTAATACAATCCATTCATGTTGTATGCACAAAAGCTGTTTGCAGGGTCACGGGGGTTTGTTGCTATGTATGGCTCTGCGAAATCTACTCCCATGTTAAAGTTATCATACCCGTTGAATACATCTGTCCTTCCAACTGTCCCGTTTGGTGCTATGTTGAACATTGGCGGAGATGTTACAACAGACTGGAAATCAGAATAATTTGTCTGTGCAACCGATGTTTTAAAAAGAAGAAAAACAGAAATAAGAATAATAAATTTGTATTTCATTTTTGTTATGATTGTTTATTAAATAATATTAAAATTATTATACAACAACCATAGCAAATATATCTGCTATGGTTGTTGAAATTATATGTATTGTTCTAATTTCTAATTAAACGTTTTGAATCTCGTTATCAATCATCAATACCATGGAACTGTGTATCTCCAAATAGAATTCTTTACACAGATTATACGATAAAATCATTTAACCATCAATCACGCGAACGGGATTTCAGGTTAAATGATAAAATCATTTAACCATCAATCACGCGAACGGGATTTCAGGTTAAATGATAAAATCATTTAACCATCAACATCTTTTTGACGATATTTATACCATCATATTCTATACGGTAGAAATAAACACCGCTGGAAAGATTTGCTCCATCAAAATCAACTTTATAGCTTCCGGCTTTGAAAATTCCGTTTAAAATAGTTTTTATTTCTCTTCCTGTTATATCATATATCTTTAATGTTACATGATTTTCCATAGGTATATCAAAAGAAATAATTGTTACAGGATTAAACGGATTCGGATAATTTTGATAAAGCTCAAATTTTTCCGGTACTGAATTTCCGTTTTGAGATATCCCGGTAGCACCTATATAAAATCTCCAGTTGCCCCTTGGTGCTGTGATAGGTTTGCTGAAGTATTTTCCGTTCGATGTTTTTGCCTTAATATAATAAAAGACCGATTTCCCATTTGACTGATGCGGAATTGAAGCGGTCCAGTTCTGGCCGCCTGAACTTGTCATATTTAATTTAGTATATCCCTGGGTAGTGTCTATAGTCCAATAAACTGAAGCAGAATCAATACCATATTTATTTTTTATATTTGCCGTAACAACATAATTATTTACAGTATCTGTAGTATTCATTAACCTTGCATGTTTAATTAAAACAGGATTTGTTGTTCCTATTTCTTTTGTTATGCAGTGAATTGCACCGCTTGCTCCTATACTTACATTGCAGTCATATCCGATTACATTATAACCAGGCATATTGGTGCGGTATATTTGTAATGCTTGTGCATCCAGTGCAAAGCCGTAAATTGGTACTAATACTGTTTTATTGATAATAACTGAATTTGTATAAGTATAATAACTTGAGTTAGGCGGATACTGCCCGCCTGGGCTTGGAGGCATTGGAATCCTTACTATTTTATAGGGCCTGCCGTAACAGTTCATATAGTTGTTTTGAATATATTGAATATTCAATTCAATCTGCGGGCCATCTGCAATACCAGTGGGATATTGCCCAATCATCAATGTTTCTTCATCAAGAAGCTTCATATGCATATCTATGTGATGAATACCGTCGTAAGGTAAAACTGTCATGCTTATAGACCTGCCGATTTGTATTCCGCAATAACGGAAGAGTATTGAATCTATATGAGCAGTGTTCCACCATGGATTTTCGATTTCGGTTAATCTTGACCTGAATGATGTGCCGAAACCATCGACCATAAAATTCCCGCCTGTATGAGCAAGACTGTCTCTTCCTGAAATTGTTTGATATAAAGGATATCCCCATTTAGCAGCAAGATAACCCGGGATAACATCGTCCAGAGGACGCGGCCTGTTGTATTTAAGGTCAACTAATCCAAGTGTATCGCCTGCTATAGAATAAACACACCACGGACCATAATCTCTGCACCAAACTGAATTGAATGATGTAATGTAAAATACACAATTTGTTAGCGGAACCCCGCCGCTTGTAAGATAGCTTTTCACAGAGTTTGAATCAGAACATATTATCCAGACTTTCCCTTCCTCCTGTGCAGCGTCAACTATCTGTCTCAATAATACTGTATATGATGTCCATGTAATAATAATACCATCTAATTCCTCCCATTCTGCCATTGTTCTGACAGGAGTAGCCGGAGGGAAAAAACTTACTTGAGGAAGAGATTCATAATTGTTCCCAATCTTTTTTTCATCTTCGGTCATATAATTCGGAAGGCCAAAATCTTGTGCGAATGATGAAATTGTCAGGGAAAATAAAAAGATAAATATGTATAAAGGTTTCATATGTAAAAAGGTTAATATATTATACATTATAACAAAATTTCTTAATCAATACAATTGAGTTCGGGAGTCAATGAGTTCTTTAAGTTTGTTAAGTTCTTTAAGTTTGTTAAGTTCTTTAAGTTTGTTAAGTTCTTTAAGTTTGTTAAGTTCTTTAAGTTTGTTAAGTT
>RPQH01000085.1 GCA_003820375.1 Ignavibacteriota bacterium | reverse complement strand
TTCCAAACACACCCCTTCCGCTTCGCTCCCTCCCCTCTCGAGAGGGGAATCCTTACCTGCTTACTCTTCTTATATTCCACATCATTAAAAAATGCTCAATACACTCCATAAACTCAACACACTCTATTCACTCTAAACTATTTTTATGAAATGTTTGACAAGCGGCAATCACTATATTATATTTATATAGCAGTGAGAATTGCTGCTAAATATTACTCACTGTCGTTCTTTGTCAATATCGAAATTGTAGTCTTCCGGTCGTGAAATTAATTTAACCGGAGCATAGAAATAGGGAGAGATACGGAAACAAAAAAGTATAAAAATGAAAAATTTCAGTTTGTAGGATTATTCTTACAAAGAAATTCGCTTGATGGTTAGGAGTTCTGAAGACAGGGGTTTAAGGTGTATCGGAAAAGAGTTGACGGATAAGAATTTGAGAAAGTACATAACCTAACAACTTTTCAACTTTCTATATTATATTCTGTTCGTTAATTAGTAATTATTTTGGACAGATGTAATGCTATTTTTATAATTTATAACCTTTTTCCGTTTCATTATTATTAATAATACATTAACTTTATTAGAAAAGCAGATTGAAATGAAATTAGATGTATTATTTTTTGCGGCACACCCTGATGATATTGAGCTTTGCTGCGGTGGAACATTACTGAAGCTTGTCAGAGCAGGCAAATTTGTCGGAATTGCCGACCTCACACAAGGTGAACTAAGCACCCGGGGGACTATTGATATAAGAAAACAGGAGACTTGTGATGCTGCAAATGTTCTTGGTGTGCCTTACAGGATTAATCTGAATATGCAGGATGGTAATATTACCAATACTGAGAATAACAGACTGAAAATAATTCAAGTGATAAGAACATGCCGTCCGGATATTATATTTCTGCCTTATCCTTATGACCGCCATCCTGACCATATCCATGCAAGTGAATTAATAAGAGATGCTGCTTTTTATTCCGGCCTGTCGAAAATTGAATCTGAATTCGAAAATAAGAAACAGGAAGCACACAGACCGGCTAAGTCAGTTTATTTTATGCAAACATATACATTTGAACCGTCTTTCATTGTGGATATTACAAATGAGTTTGATAGTAAAATGAATGCAATATTATGTTACCGCTCCCAGTTCCATAATCCCGAAAGTAATGAACAGGAAACTTTCATCAGTGATAAAAAATATTTGGATAATATAAAAGCAAGAGCAGAGTATTACGGCTTTAAGATAGGTGTTAAATTCGGTGAACCGTTTTACATGGAAGAAACCATTAAAATTGACCCGTTAAATTTGTTTAATTAATCTAATATTGAATAAACTTATACAGCTTTTTCAACTCGAAAAATCTCATATCAGATATTTGTTTATCGTTGCACTTCTTATTTTATTTTCTGCTAACCTGGTTTCATTCATGAATGCACGCGATTTGGAAGAATTGCAGAGCTATACATCTCTTACAATTACAAATGTAAAGCTTTTAGAAGATATGAGAGATAAGATAACCGCCGCACAATCAGGCAGGCAGTTTTATTTTATCAGTAATGATAAAAGTTATATTACACCTTACAATAATGTTTCAAGTTCTATTGATACAATTTATTCAAGGCTAAGGGTATCAACAAAAGACAATAATACTGTGCAGTATTATCTTGATACCCTGTCATCTTATATAAAAATGAGATTTGACCTGATGAACCGCGGCATTGAACTGCAGGCACGCAATGGCAATACATACAAGACGGTCATAACAATGATGAATGACGGAAAAGAGTTAACAGTAAAGATAATGCATCTTGTAACTGCGGCTCAGGAAGAAGAATTCCGTTCTTTAAAAAATAATATTGAAGTTACAAATTCAAAATCGGCTTTTACCAAGTATATACTGATATCCGGTTCAACGTTTAGTATATTCATATTGATATTCACTTTTATTGCTGCGACAAAAATTTACAGCCAGGGTGGAAACAGAAGCAACAAAGGAAAATTAACACAGGATGAACTTGAGACCATAGTTCGGGAAAGAACAGCAGAGATATCGCAGATAAATAACCGGTTGTATAAAACTATCGAAAAGTATGAGAAAGCTGAAGTAGAGCTTAAGAAGAAAGAAAAAGATTACCGGCTGCTTTTTGAACAGGCACATGATGCAATTTTGATTTTTGATGTTGAGACGGCAAAGATACTTGATGTAAATGAAAGAGCATGCAGTTTATACCTGATACCGAAAAACAGCTTTGTCGGATTATCGATGAAAATGCTTGTTAAAAATGTTCCCGAGACAGAGAAACGAATTAAACTGACAGTTGAAAAAGGATATTGCAATAACTTTCAAACGGTACATTACAGAAAAGATGGAATGGAAATGCTGATAGAAATAAACGGCTCATTAATATCATACCAGGGGAAAAAAGCAATAATATCAATCAACAGGGATATCACCGAGAGAATTCTTAACTTAATACCGCTGCCGGGTTCATAAAAATAAAAACCCCCGGCGGAAGAAATATGAGTATGCCAGGGGAAATGGAGAATGTGTGGAACAAATCCTCTTTATTTCCTTCTAAAAGAAGGAACACTTCAAGCTCCATTAAAAAAACAAAACAGAAAAACGTGTACAACCTAAATTACTACGCATAATTCTTAATATACATACCGTCTTAATGGTAATTGTAAATAGTTAATTTTTAATGGGTTAGAGTTTAAATATCCGAAAATTTTAAGTAATTAAAGATAAATCGATGTTTTTCCGAGAATTTTAGTTAAAAATAAATTATATTTACATACAACGAAATTTCAATATGTTATACAATAAATAACTCATCAATTATAAGAAATGGATATATCTAACCGGAACGTGCTGGTATTCGATATTGAGACTATAGGTGATTCAATAGACGATTATCCGCAGGATATTCAGGAGTATCTGACTAAAAGTGCTGATACAGATGAAAAGAAACTTGAACTTATACAGGAATTCGGCTTGAATCCATTAACAGGCAAAATTGCAGCACTGGGACTAATGGACAATAAAAAAGATAAAGGATGTATATTAGTAAATTGCGAAGAAGATACTCAGCTATGTAACAACCATAAAAACTTTACATACTTAAAAGGTGATGAAAAGTTTATTATTACTAAATTCTGGGAAATAGTTGTAAAAGGCGGTTATAATGTATTTGTAACATTTAACGGCCGCGATTTTGATTGTCCGTTTATTATGCTGAGAAGTCTATTCCACAAAATTAAACCTCCGGTAAATTTGATGAAGGGCTCTGATTATACATCCAGAGATAACCATGTTGATCTGATGAAGGAGTTTAATTTTTATGCCTATTCCAGTAAAGGCGGTGCAAGAAGAAAATTTAATCTTCACTTCTATTGTAATAAATTTGGAATAAAAAGTCCTAAAGCAGACGGGTATTCCGGAAATATTGTTGCACAATTAGTTGAAGAAAAGCGTTACCAGGAGCTTGCCGATTACTGCATAGGTGATGTAGTCGCTGAAAATCAATTGTTTTGTTTTTGGAACGAATATTTTAATATATAGATTTTTAAATTAAACACATCAAATTACAGGAGTATAAACCAATGAAATTCAATCAGATGCAGGGAATGTTGAAACAAGTTCAGAAAATGCAGGAGAAGATGGCACAGGTGCAGGAAGAACTTGATAAAAAGACATTAACGGAAGAAGCCGGCGGCGGAATGGTTAAAGTAACAATTAACGGAAAGCTGCAATTAACAAAGATACAAATAGAGAAAGAAGTTATTAACCCGGAAGATTCCGAAATGCTGGAAGACCTGCTTCTGGCTGCTGTTAATAAAGCAATTGACTCGGCACAGAAGATGTCACAGGAAGAAATGCAAAAGGCAACATCCGGTATGATGCCTAACATACCGGGAATGAACCTTCCAGGATTATAATACTTAACCAAAACATGATAAATACATCGGAGACATTAGAAAAATTAGCTGAAGAACTTTCACGCCTGCCGAGTATTGGCAGAAAAACCGCACACAGAATAGCAATGTACCTTGCAAAATCACCCGCTGATGAAGTTATCAGGCTTTCGGATGCTTTGCTTGAATTAAAAGAGAAAGTAAAGCTATGCACTGTCTGCTGTAATATAACGGAAACTGATCCTTGTGCTATATGCTCGTCTGAAAAAAGAAATAAAGCTCTTATATGCATAGTTGAAGAAGCAAGTGACGTATTTGCAATCGAAAAGACAAATGAGTTCAAAGGGGTTTACCATGTTTTGCACGGAATCATCTCCCCTCTTGACGGCATTGGACCCGAAGACATTAAAGTAAAGGAACTGCTCACAAGATTATCGGGTGATGTTGACGAAATTATCCTTGCCTTAAATCCCAATGTGGAAGGTGAATACACAATTACATATCTCTCCAAGCTGATAAAACCGCTCAATATAAAAATGTCGCGGATAGCACGCGGTATTCCGGTTGGTACAGACCTTGAGTTTGCCGATGAAATAACTCTTGCAAAGGCAATGGAAGGAAGAACACTGATTTGACCGATACAAAAGACACATGGTTCAAGTCGTGGTTTAATACTCAGGATTATCTTGACCTCTATAAACACCGCGACAGCCATGATGCCTCCAAGCTTGTGTCGCTAATATTTAGCAATATTAATATCCCTAAAGGCTCTAATGTACTTGACCTTGCCTGCGGAAGCGGCAGGCACAGCGTCTTCTTTGCAAAAAAGGGGATGTTCGTTACAGGTATTGACCTTTCTGCTTTTCTTATCAAACAGGCAAATCTTCAGCTTGAAAATGAGTTCCTTCATTATAAAGACAAGCTCAAATTTGAGATACGTGATATGCGGGAGATAAAGCATGTAAACGAATTTGAACTTGTTGTAAACCTGTTTTCAAGCTTCGGTTACTTTAAAGATGATAACGAAAACGAACAGGTTATCAGAAGCATCTCAAAAGCACTGAAACCCGCAGGTTACTTTGTTATTGATTTTCTTAACAGGGAAAAGCTCATTAACACTTTAGTACCGTACGATATTAAAAGAACTGACGGCAAATATATAGTACAGGTAAGAAAAATAGAAGACGGTTTCGTTGAAAAGGAAATATTAATTTTCCGTAATTCTGATGCCAGCACTGACTACCCTGTTTTGAATCATTTTAATGAAAGAATTAGATTATATTCACTGGAAGATTTCCGAAAAATGTTTACACATAATGGTTTAAATATAATTAACACGTTTGGAAATTATGATGGCAGTATTTTTGTTAAAAATAGTTCAGAACGTTTAATTATATTTGCACATAAACCATAAGTATATTCAGTGGCAGTGATAAAAAAATATTCAATTACAATTTTAATAGCTGTATTTATTATAACATATTTACAGGGCTGCGGAATATTTGATACACGTTCACCGGAGGACCCCAATATGGTCCGTTCCAACTATGAACCGCCTACTACTCCCGATGCAGTTTTAAGAAATCTGGAGTATTCTATTCAGGATAAGAATTCAAATAACTACGGCAAGAACCTTTCATCTATAAATTATTCTTATGTACCGGATGCCAAGGCACAACAGATATATGGGCAGATATTTTTGAGCTGGAACCAAACTGCTGAAAGGCATTACTATGAAAATCTTATTTCACAGACCAATGCTACTTCAACATCCAAGCTGTTTTTATCAAATAAAACAACAAATTTAATAACTCCTGACTCGGCAGTAACAGCGGCAGATTATATACTGGTATTCCAGCACAAGAAAACAAATATACCGACCTCTGCAACGGGCAAAATGAGGTTAACATTTAAATCGGATGAGAACGCCTTTTTCTATATCAACCAATGGGAAGACTTCAGAAAAAATGACAGCGATTTTACATGGAGCGAAATGAAAGCTAGCTTCAGCAATTAACGGCTAACCCAATTGCGAGCTCGAACTATTCCCGGTGCACTATATTAAGTTCTATAATTAAAGATTTAAGAGAAATCTTAATAAACATGAAAAGCGAAGTAATCCCAGAGATGATACGGAGATTTTAGAGTTCATTAGGTTCATAAAGTTCATTAGGTTCATAAGGTTCATATATTGATTAAAGCAAAACTAAATAAATACTACTTAATAATATTAATCACTACTTCCGTATTATTCGGAAGCTGCTTTAATCCTTTTGCCCCAAAGATAGATAACTCAACAAACAACCAGAATATTTTATCAGACCAGAAAACAGTTGAAGGGGTTTTTCTGAATTTCAAGTATGCTTATACTTTCAAAGATACATCCATTTACGGACAGCTCCTTGCAGAGGATTTTGTATTCACCTATTACGATTATGACCTGGGTGTTGAAATCTCGTGGGACAGACCAACCGATATGAAAACCACTAACGGTTTGTTTCAAAATACACAGGACCTGACACTAATATGGAACAACATCGTATTTGAAGAAGGTGATTCACTTTTTGTAGATGTAAAACGTAGCTTCAATCTTACTATAACATTTAACCCGAATGATATAATAAATTTTTTTGGCTTTGCAGACCTAACCCTATCACGTAATTCCACCGCAGATGTTTGGAGAATTCAAAGGTGGAAAGACCTGACGAACCCCTGATGTGAGATTTAGAAGAGAACAGGTTGGAAGGTTGGTCCCGCTAAAGCGGGATTTCGCTAAAAGCTCAAAAGGTTGAAAAGTTGTAAGGTTCTGCTCTTTCCCCTTAATGCAGCAAGTCCGGCAGCAACGGACAGCCGTCAAATTTTCCTTAGATCCCTTTGAGAATATTGGGGAAAGAGAAGATATACTCTCCGAACTCTCCGAACTCACAACTCTCGAACTCTCAAATTTTTCATTTTTATACTTTTTTGTTGCCTCATCTGACCCTAAAGTTATACTCCGGTTAAATTTATTTCACGACCGGAAGATTACAATTTCGATATTGACAAAGAACGACATCGAGTAATATTTAGCAGCAATTCTCACTGCTATATAAATATAATATAGTGATTGCCGCTTGTCAAACATTTCATAAAAATAGTTTAGAGTGAATAGAGTGTGTTGAGTTTATAGAGTGTATTGAGCATTTTTTAATGATGTGGAATATAAGAAGAGTAAGCAGGTAAGGATTCCCCTCTCGAGAGGGGAGGGAGCGAAGCGGAAGGGGTGTGTTTGGAAGAGCCCTAAAGTATCACTTTAACTCTTAAATTATAGCGACAAACATCTTCACTTTTGCCCAAAAATCCAGCGGGCACGAGTAGTTTTTCGAAAACCTCATTTCCAGCTTATAATCGCCATATTTTGAGCCATTTTTGACACTTTGGTCAGGAGTTATCTCTTTATACTGCAATAAGTTACAGCCGTTTTTCAAAAACTCCTGCCCAAAACCTGCCCGGAAAGTGCCCGGAAAGTGCCCACTGGATGCCCACGGAGTGCCCGCTGAGTGACCGCTGGATGACCGCTGATGAACATAGACTGTCTGAATCACTGATGACACTGATCTCAACTGTTTTCACTGATAAAGATGCGGCTTCAACTGCTGTGTCATTCCAGCGAAACTTTTTTTTGTCATTCCAGCGAAACTTTTTTTTGTCATTCCAGCGAAACTTTTCTTTGTCGTTATGAATGATTACACTTGTCTATACTATCACGTAGTGATTCACCATATTAGAAAATCCACGAATACAGATACAACTACAGAGTAGTTGCCTTTTGCTGCTTAACCGGTATATACTAATTTATATTATGATTAAAAACCAATTGGGCAACACCTTCGGAGTTTTGATATATTGAATAGTTTTTCTAATACGGGGAATCACTATGTGATTTTATTCACACCCTGGGCAGTGTCTATCTTGATGGTAACGGTAATCCATCGGTATAAAATGCAATAATGTAAATAAGAATTATCCACCTCTTCCGACAAATGACCTAAAAGGCAGCCTGACACTGACTTTGATTTACTTTTTATATTTAATAATATTATTTGCAAGTCTTTCGCGTGTATTCCTATTGCTTAAATACATACTGATTAATGTATTCGGATATTTTTCTATAAGCTTTTCCATGTTTTCATATATATTTATTTTATCTTTCTGGCTTATATTTCTCATATAATGATTAATATGATAAATGGTGTGAAGTGAATTTGGATATTTATCCATAAATTCCGAAAACTTAATAGCCCAATTTTCTTCTGTACTTTTACCTTTTTCAATTTTCATGTGTTCATCTCTTAATTCAATCCGGTTAACATACTCTAAAAAATCATTTTGCTTGTAATCCCAGTTTATTTCCTCAAATTTTCCCTGTTTATATAAATGTAATATTTGTCTATCCTGTTCATTTATATCAACCACTTCAAATTCAACAGTATTTGAAACAAGCGGAGGATCAAATTTATTTTTAATATCATTTTCAGAGTACAAATACATCTTATATTTACCTATAGGTATTTGGGACATTTTAAAATAAATACTGTCCTCATCCCATAAACGTCTTCCATAATATGATATCCACATACCTGAAAGAATAGTGTCACCAGGATTTACAATATATAATGGTTCACTTCTAATTCCATTATGGTCTTCATTATCATATCTATTGATTATCTTACCATTTTCACCGGTAATTACATATTTCATGTAAGTACTATTAATATCGAATAAATAATAAAGACTATCAGTTTTAGCTCCATTATTAATATATTTTACCAGCATTTCTATTGGCTCAAATACTTTGAATTTTGTTTTCTGTAACGAGACTTCAAGTGTTCGAGTATATATTCCGTTCATTTTACTGTTGGTTGAAAACACCATCAATGAGGATAATTCTGTACATATAATGAAGAATGCCAAAATCATTAACAATATTTTGTATAAATTATGTTTCTTTATTTTCGTCATTTAATAATTGACATTTTCTTATTCGATATAAATTTATCCAAAATTATCACATTAATCTGAAAATAAAAAAGCATTACCTGATATTTACAAGTAATGCTTCAGTACACTTATTATTTTACTCTGCTTTCATTTCAAATCTTTTAATTAAATTTTATTTAAACAAAAGCAAAACATTTACCGGCTGACTTACAGCATCAGCACTTCTCTTGTATCAACCAGGCGGAGCTTTCTGTTCGGGTGATCGGGAAATGTTATGAAGTCTTGCCGGTTTTCTGCGGGTGAGTCAATGAATAATTTATAGTAGTAAATACCTGCGGGGCATTTCTTTTTGTCAAACATTACTTCATACGAACCCGGCTGCCGCTCTTCGCTTACTAAAGTGGCTATATCCATACCTATGATGTTAACCAGCTTTACCAGAACAAATGAACGGCTGTCCAATGTGAAATTGTATTTATCACTGTTGTTCAGTTTAAGCATTGATGTATAAGAAGTAAAGTATTGCAAAATTAATTTTTATTAAATTTTTTTATAACTCTATTTCGTATCAGAAGCTCAGCAGCGGCACAAGGTAAACTTACCGGCCATGGAGTACTCCTTGTGCCGTGGAGTTCTGATATGATTGTTTAGGGTTATTTTATTAAAATCATTTTTCTTGTTTCAGTATTACCGTTGGTAATCATTTTATAATAATATATTCCGCTGGCTAATCCGCTGCCGTTAAACTCAACATTGTATGTACCGCTGTTCAAATATCCGTTAACAAGCTCTTTTACCATCTGTCCGGCTGAGTTATATACCGATATATTCACATTTCCTGTTTTGCCGATCGAATAGGAAATCATTGTTGATGGATTGAACGGGTTCGGATAATTTTGTGAAAGCTTAAATTCACCTGCATTGTTATTCTGCTGACTTCTGGTTCTTTCAAGGTTTACGTCTAAGTTTGATAATCCGTCATTTGTTACCTTAACATTCAAATTCACTACGTAAGCACCAACCCTGTGAACTACTAATATGTAATCCCCTGCAGGAATTTCATCTATTTTGAATGCACCGTCTGCAGAAGTGACACCGTAACCAACAATAACATCACCAAACTTTGCATGAATAATAGCATCATTCACGGGCTTATTATTTAATGTAATATTACCTGAAATAAATGCTGTGCTAAAACCGTAATCTCCCCCGGTTCTTTCAACAACTATATCAATATCAGTAAGCGGATGGTCCGGTAATATCGAAACTGCATATTGGGATAATTGGGCGTTAGGATAATATGTTGGAATGAAATCTTCTTCTTCTTCGGGCTCAAGATTCGGGAATCCAATTACATCTGTTAATACAGGGTCAAGACCTGAAAATGTATATGTTCCGTTTAAATTAATCGGTGTTGAAGTTATATATCCGCCAAATTCGTCATAAGCTTTAACAACTCCTCTTGTAACTATTTCATTATTATCCCTGTACCTGACAGTTCCCGATACCGGATACTGCTGTGCATAAACTTGTAATGCAAATAAAGATAAAACTACAAATTGAATGAATAAAATATCTTTTAATTTAGTAATAGACTTCATTTTAAAATTTTCCCCCCCGGAAATTTATTTATTATATAATTGTTGTTTTAATGTTTCAATTGTATCTGCACTATCCCAATAACTTGTAAACAAGCCTGTAATGAATGCAGCAAACTTTTTATTTTTTATTATTACATCAGAGGTTTCTTCAATAGGAATATTTTCATCATACAGGCTGAAATAAACCGTACTATCATCAAAAACCGCCATTATCTGAGGGACTTTATCCAATAGCTTTATTTGCTCACCTTGTTTGATAAACGTTTCACAGAGCTTGATAAGACCTTCTCTAGTTACATTCTCCCATTTATTATTAATCTTAATCCTGAAGTTACTGTTTGATTCATATATCGATTTAAACACCCCGCCTCGTTTAAAGAATTTCTTACTTTCTTCGTCAAGCTCTGATGAAACATTACCTTTTAATCTGTTCATTAAAAGGATTGCAGATTTTGAATTTTTAACCAGATCAAGAAATTTTTGTTCTCTGTGCCTGTTAAATCCTTTTATTAATTCAACGTCAGATACATACTCTTTTGGTTTTTTGGATTTGAATAATGGTTTTATATCTCTGAAACAATCTCTAAGCAATCTTACCTTGTTTTTGTATTCACTCTCAATATCAATTTGGATTTTATCTTCGAGAACATTGGTATCTATTATTTCATAGACAAGTTTAGTAGGAGTTTCAATTTCATTGCAGATACCTTTTCTTGCGAATGTTTTGAGAATATCGTAAACAGAAGTTCTGGGGATTTTTGAATCTTTGGCTATATCAGCGGCAGACATTCTGTAGCCCTGGTATAATGTTAAAAAAACTTTTGATTCATAATTTGTGAATCCCAGTCGTTCTAATCTATTTATTTTATCTTTCATGCTTTTTAGTTAGAGATGTCGTAGTTCTAGCTACGACAAAACTACTATAATTTCATTAGTTTGTCAATACCATGAAAAATATTGACTTATATATAAATTTTGAATAACGATAAGTATATTACAAATATAACACTTACGAAAACAATGGTTTACAAAATATTTATTATCAACGGTATTAAAGAAATGTATTATCTTTGAAAATCATTTTAAAGCAGGCAGCTCAATGAAAGTATAAAATTATATTTTTCAAAATAGTGTCGTTTTATCGATAAGTTTTTTCAATTTTTTAAAATCTTCCTCAATTACAGCCCTGTTTTTCTGAAAACGCAAAACAGCAGCGGGATGTATCGTTAAAAAATATTTCCTGTTATCCTGCTCTACAATTTTACCATGATGCTGCATTACGGGATAATTTTCTGCAAGAACTGCTTTTGCGGCAACACTTCCAAGCAATACTATTAGAACAGGGTCAATTATTTTAAGCTGTTTATCAAGATGAGTTTTTCCGTGCTTTATATCTTCGGGAGTGGGTGTTCCTCTATCGGGTAAATATTTAACCGGGCTTGTAATGTAAAAATCTTCATCTTTAATGCCAACACTTTTTATTAATTCCCTGAGATATTTCCCGGACCGCCCGATAAAAGGTCTTCCGGTTTTTGCTTCGTTCTTACCGGGAGCTTCACCGAGAAAAACAATATTTGCATCAGGGTTACCTTCACCCGGAACAGGCAATCCGCTTTTACCTGCTTTGCAGATTTTACAATGTGCAATTTCCTTTGCAATCTCATCAAGTTTATTTTGCTTATCTTTTTGAACTTTGGTTACCATATTAATTTTCTTTCAATCTGAAAATATGAATGTATATAATATCCTTCCGGAAATAAGTTTGTTAAGTTTGTTAAGTTTGTTAAGTTTGTTAAGTTTGTTAAGTTTGTTAAGTTTGTTAAGTTTGTTAAGTTGAAACCTAATTGCGAGCTCAAACATTTAAAGTCCGTTTCACTTTTTCGGCCTGCATGCTGCAGTCAGAGGAAAGAGTGACTTGAGAACCTTCCAACTTTTCAACCTTCCAACCTTTCAACCTTCCAACCTTTCAACCTTCTAACCTTTCAACCTTCTAACCTTTCAACCTTCTAACCTTTCAACCTTCTAACCTTCCAACCTTCCAACTTTTCAACCTTCCAACCTTTCAACCACAAATTGGTCATTTAACAAGCGCCATTTTCTTGGATTCAATAAACTCATCATCAACTATCAGAGTGTAAAAATATATACCGCTGGCAATTCCGTTTCCGCCGTTAATGTTAGACGGATTGAAATCAACAGCCTGTTTAAATCCGGCATCGCGTATTTCATTTATTAAGGTTGCAACTTCCCTTCCTGCAGCATCATAGATTTTAATTTTCACATTGGAACGCTTCGCCAGGTTAAATAATATCCGTGTATATGGATTGAAAGGATTTGGATAGTTATTGATTAACTCTGATTTCGACGGAACCAGCGAAAGATTATTATATTTAGGATAAAGGAAAGTAACGCTCCAGGAATTCAACGCTCCGCCGTCTCCGATGCCATTATCTACGACTTTCAGCTTCCACTCACCCAGAGAATTCTCTCCGTTTAACATCCATAAATTCTCAACAGGCCTGAAACTTCCTGTATATGGAGGATGGTAACTTGTATCGGTAATAGAAACACTTGCATAATCATCGAATACTGTATTAATAAAATTATCTCCGTCCCACCCCGTGCCAGAAGTTAACACAATTTCTGTACCTTCAGGACTTATCAGGCTAAATGTTAGGTCAGCAGCAAATGCATGCTCAACATTAATTGTACATCTTATGCCGGCCACAGTACTATTTACGGGATTATACAATGAAGAAACAAAAGTAGTTTCTCTCATCTGGCTTATTAGAATTGGAACATTGGTACTTACTATTGTTGAATCAAATGTATCAGCACTTAGTAAAAATATCTTCTTTAGAGGAGCAATTCTGCCCGGCGGATTTATTCCATTCCCTCCGTACGGGATTGTTGTAATATTATGATTCGAAGATGTATCCTGTGCAGCAACATAATAATTAAAAATTGTTCCGTAAACATACCGCGGAATAGTAAAGCTATATGTATTTCCGCTTCCCTTTACCCCGGCTATTGAATTCACATTACTGTTGTACGTAGAAGTATAATACAGGCGTGGTCCGCTAATACCTTCACCCAATTTCTGATTATCATAAATATCAGCGTTAATAATTATCTCTGTGTTGCTGTAGTTTGCCGGGGGAGGCGAATAAACCTGAATAACCGGAGGTATCTGGTCATATATAACAACAGGACCTTGCTGTGTTAAATTTAAAGCACCGTAAGCATTAATCATGCCGTATCCCATTTCATTGTTCCATAATCCATTAGGCATGTTAGTAGTGTAAGAATAATCTCCAATCTTTCGTGCCGAGCGTTCAATTACAATTCTAACCGAGTCAGCAGACATATTAATATTCTTAGTTAAAATTAATGCGCCAATAGCTGTAACCTGCGGACAAGCAGATGAAGTACCGTTACAGCCTGTACTCCAGCCGCCGCCCAAACCTGTACAACCAATACGCGGTGTTGGTGCAACTATAGATAAATTTTCGCCGTAATTTGCACCCCATTCCTCATTATCACAGCTTGTCAAGCTTTTTCTTTGGTTGCAGGGTCCAACTCCCCCAACAGCAATAACTTCCGGCATCCTTGAAGGAAATATAATAGTATCGTTATTATCATTTCCTGTAGCAGCAAAAACAACCGTACCTTTTCCGTTGCGTCCGTATTTAACTGCATTTCTTATTGCATGTTCAATAAACGGAGCAGGTAGTCCCCCGCCCCAGCTGTTATTAAGAACACTTGCACCATGTGTCCATCCCCAGTTTATTCCTTTGCCTAATATTAAATCAGTTGTAAATGCTTCATTTGAAAAAATACGGATAGGCATTATTAAACAACCCCATGCAACACCTGCAATACCCGCTATGTTATCACCTTCTGCGCCTGCAATACCGCACATTGCAGTTCCGTGTGAGTGGCCGTCCTGCGGATTATGGTTCTCATCAACTGCATTATACCAGAGGTCTCTATCGCACAGCTTGTTTTTCAGGTCATAATGATTTGTATCCGTGCCTGTATCTATTATACCTATTAAAACTTTTTGGTCTCCGGTTGTAATATTCCATGCCGAGTCAACCCTCATATCACATCCCGGTGTTGTTGTTATTCCTGTAGGATAATTATGACCTGTATTATGTATATTCCACATTTGAGGAATTAAAGTGTCATTCGGAACTGAAGTAAGCATACCAATTCGTATAAAATTCGGCTGTGCAAACTCTACTAAAGGATTTATCGAAAATTTATTTGAAATATCAAATGGATTATCGCTTCCGTTTTCACCCCTTGATGAAATTGAAACAACATATGCATTATCAAATGTATTTATTTTTTCAATTATAGATGCTTTAAATAACCTGGTGAGATTATTGGCATCAAACGATGAGATATCTTTTTTGAATTTTACTATTACTTCATTTGTGGGAATATGAATTACATGATCATTATACACATAAGCTCTTCCTGCAAATAAAACCCGCTTTTGCAAAAGAAGCAGGCTAATAATATCGTTCACCCTTGAGTCGCCTGTATTATCTTTTAGTTTTATAACCACATACGCCTGCCGGTTTGAATTGGAGTGGCTGTAATTGAAATTTACGGTTGATTCATATGATGCACCCGTAAGCTGGCGTGTTATGATGTTTTTGTTTGCATCAGGTTCATTAGCATCAAACTTAACGGCTATATATTTATCCGATGGATGCAATGTAAGCTTAATACCATTATTATAGAAGAATGCATCTTCAGCAAATAAATTTTGAGTAATTAAGAAGCAAAATAAAAGCGATATAAGATATTTCATATTTTTAAAATATTTTTTATAATCAAAGCAAATATAAGAAAATTTTCAATGAGTAAATTAGTATTTCTTTTGAATATAAATATTATTTAATTTGAATAACGGAGGAAAACAAATGAAGACAGCTATACTAACCTTAACTTTAATAGTAATATTCTCATCACAAATTTACTCTCAAAATCAGCAAGCTTACGACAGCAAATACAACTACTGGAAAATTGAAAGTGATAATATTCAATCAAATTATTATGAACCTGACCTTTTTACATGGCAGTATATTCAATCTTCCACTACAAGCCAGATAACCGATATCTTTTTTATTGATGACAAAACCGGATGGGCTACTCATTCAGGTAACGGAGGAATGAGAACAATTGACGGAGGTTTTAACTGGACTAACAATATTTTTAATGACTCAAATTTTAACACAGTATATAATGGTGTGTTTTTTATAAATCAAAATACCGGCTGGGAAGTTGGCGGCGCATTGCAAATAAGGAAAACCACAAATGGCGGAGTTAACTGGTTCAAACAAACCCCGCCCACTGCAGCAGGTGTATTTAATAATGTATATTTCTTCAATGAAAATACCGGTATTGCAATAGGCAGAAAAAATGCAAATTATAATTCATTTATGGCACGTACAACAAACTCAGGAGCTAACTGGACTGAAATGATAGTTTCAACTTCAAATGAAAATGAATTGAGCGACCAGTTTTGGTTTGATGCAAATACCGGCTGGGTCTGCGGTAGAAATGTACTGCTTAAATCAACAAACGGCGGATTGAATTATGTTAATTATTTTGCCGGTATACCTCCTACTTCAAACGGGGCTAACGCACTCCTTTCAATTACATTTGTTAATCAGCAAACGGGGTGGATTGGCGGAAGTAATCTCGACAAGCAGAATATATATAAAACAACAAACGGAGGAATGAACTGGGTATTCCAGCCAAATCCTGTAACAACCAATACTTATTCACAGATTAATGATGTCATATTTTTATCTCAGGACAGCGGATGGGCTATACACGGTACACCTGTTTCAGGGGCTATAATGTTCACTACAAACGCAGGTATTAACTGGACCATTGAAGAAGGCAGCAGCAATTGGTTTGATTGCCTGACATATTACCAACGTATTAAAGCATGGTGCGGTGCAAGTGCAGGTAAAGTGTGGTTTGCTGCACCTTTAATTGTAACCGGAATTAACAATAATAATGAAACAGCAAAAACCTATAAACTAGATCAAAATTATCCTAACCCGTTTAATCCTGTTACAATTATCAATTATCAATTAGCAATGAGCAATTATGTGAAGCTTGTTATATATGATGTGATGGGCAGAGAAGCTGCAACGCTTGTAAATGAAAAACAAAATCCAGGTAATTATGAAATTGAATGGGATGCCTCTAACTATCCAAGCGGTTTGTATTTTTACAAGCTGACTGTAGAAGATTTTTCTCAGGTCCGGAAAATGATTCTTATGAAATAAGGATTAACCTAAATAGAAAATGATTTTAGCTCAAAATAGAGATATAATTGAGTTAAATACAATTAAAAGTATAAAGAGATACAATGTTTTCTTAAAGATATGAATACTGATTTGATTAGAGAAGAAGACAGAGTATGAAATATGATGACATCCATGTAGATTGAATAATAACTAAACTCTCTTTCCCAAATTTCTATTTGGGAAAGTTATAAACTGCAATTTATAATTGATATGTAATTCAAGATAAAAACTTTCCCAAATAGAAATTTGGGAAAGAGGTAACTCCAAATTCTTCATTCTTCATTAACAACTTTATAACTTCTCTCCTTCTTCCTTGCTCCATGCTTTTTCTTTTTCTCAAGTATCTTTTCTTTCACTGATTTAGAGATTTTAGTCTTCTTCCTTTTCTTTTCAACTTTTAAAGCATTTTGTAAAAATCTCTCAAACTTATCAATTACTTTTTTCCTGTTTCCAACCTGAGTTCTTTCTGTTTGTGAGGTTATCCTGAAATTACCTTCGTTATCAATTTTGTTAACCAACTTTTCTTTTATTAATCGCTTTTGCTCTTCAGTAAGATAAACAGAATTATCAACATTAAAAACGAGCTCGACCTTTGTTTCAACCTTATTAACATTCTGCCCGCCTTTGCCGCCGCTTCGGGAAAAGTTGTAATTGACCTCTGTCAATAAATTTAATACGTCACTATTGTTCAACTGGTCCATAACCGCTCCCTATTTTTCGTGTCTTTTTTAATGAATCCGTTATATATTTTTTTGCAGCTAAAATTGAAATGAATAAACTCTTCCCTAAAGCAAGATTTGCTGTTATAGCTGCCGATAAAGTACAGCCAATGCCATGTGTATTTTTTGTTTTCACAAATTCTGTTTCAAAATAATTGAAATACTTTCCGTCAAATAATATATCTGTTCCAGGTGATAAACCCATTTCCTTTGTGAAATGTCCTCCTTTAACAAGTACATTTTGTGTACCCATGTCATAAATAACTTTTGCAGCTATGTAAACATCATCCTCATCTCTTATCGTCCATCCTGAAATATATTCCAGCTCATGTATATTGGGTGTAATTAAATATGAATATGGAATTAATTTTTTCTTTAAATCCTCCACTCCCCTTTTATCAAGCAGTGTGTACCCGTTTTTCGATAATATAACAGGGTCAATAATTAACTTTATTTTTTTGTCCTGTAATATTTCATAAACAGCATCAATCACTTTGGATGAAGAGAGCATTCCTGTTTTCACTGCCTTAATATCAAAATCATCAAATAAGCTTTTCATTTGAGCTTTAATTATCCCTGCCGGTAGTTCAAAAACATCCTGTACTCCTTTAGTATTTTGTGCTGTGATGGATGTCGCAGCGGTTAATCCGTATATATTATGATTATGAAATGTTTTCAAGTCCGATTGGATTCCTGCACCTGCACTTGAATCAGACCCTGCTATTGATAAAGCAAATTTAACTGCCATATATTTTACTCCTTAACTCTTTTGTATTTCGGTTTTTCCACCTCACCCCCGATCCATCTCCACATGGAGAGGGGAGATTCTTTAAATTGGTAATCTTTGGGAAAACAATAAATTTCCTATTAACCAATTCTCCCCCTCTCCATGTGGAGAGGGGGTTGGGGGGTGAGGTGGCTGCATTTTACTAAATAAGATAACTCCTTAACTCTTTTACGGTTTTTTCGGGATTGCTTGATTTTACAACACAGCCAATTACTGCAATTCCGTGAACTCCTGTATTAATAACTTCATCCAGATTACTCAAATCAATACCACCTATAGCTAAAACAGGAATTTTAATGTTATTTACAATCTCTTGTAATCCGGAAATCCCAACAGGAGGTGTTGCTTTCTTTTTTGAATATGTTTGAAAAATATGACCAAATCCGATATAATCAGCACCGGCTTTAACCGCATTCTTTGCATCTTCAGGACTATTAGCTGTTGCACCTATTATCTTATATTTACCTAATAATTTTCTTGCTTCATTTACAGGAATATCTTCTTTCCCAAGATGAACTCCGTCTGCATCAGATAACATTGCTATGTCCACTCTGTCATTTATAATTAACAATGCTCCGGTTTCATTACATATCTTTTTTATTTCAATTGCAGTGTTAACCATTTCCGATGCAGGCATTGATTTATCCCTGAATTGAACTATATCTGCACCGCCTTTTATTGCCATTTCTGCAATTTCTATATGAGAATATTTCGTCTGTATATTTGTATCGGTAATAACACATAATCTTCCAATCTTTTTCATAATCCACCAAGTGCCTTCTTAAATTCACTAACTGTTTTTTTAATATTTTTTGATTTCATAATTGCACTGATTACAGCAACTCCATAAGCACCCTTAGCAATACATTTTTTCGCTCTTTCAGGATTAATCCTGCCAACTGCATATACCTGGATATTAACCGAATCACAAATATTCTTTAAAACAGATAAACCCAACGGCTTTCCATATTTTATTTTTGAAGCAGTTCTGAAAACAGGTCCCGCAATAATATAATCATATCCGTTCTTCTCAGCGTCAACAGCACTTTTTACTGAATGCACACTTATTCCTGCAATTAGTTTTTTGTTATTTCTTTTTATTTGTTGTGGTAAAAATCCTTTTTCGGGTGAGTGTACTCCATCAGCTTTTGAGAGAAGGCAAATATCCAGCCTGTCATTAATGAGAAGCATTGCAGAATGTTTTTTTGTAATCTTTCTCAGCTCTTTAGATAAAGAAAGCAGTTCAACGGCAGGAATATCTTTTTCCCGCAATTGAACTGCTTTGATACCTGAACGGCATGCAGTATCAATAACCTGAATCAGGTCTTTGCATTTTTTTCTATCAGTAATAAGCAGCAGTTTAAATTCCGGCTTGTTACTTTCCATTGGTGCGTACGTCAATTAATCCTTCAACCGGGCTTGATGCATTTGCATAAAGCTTTTTGGGAATTCTTCCCGCTTCATAAGCTAATCTTCCTGCCTCTATAGCAAGCTTCATTGCCCTTGCCATCATAACAGGATGTTTTGCCTGTGCAACCGCGCTGTTCATTAATATCCCGTCAACACCAAGCTCCATTGCAAGTGCTGCATCAGAAGCAGTTCCTACGCCGGCATCAACTATCATCGGAACATCTATCATCTCACGGATGATTTGCAGGTTGTAAGGATTTCTTATGCCCATCCCCGAGCCTATTGGTGCTCCAAGCGGCATGACAGCGGCACAACCCATATCAGCAAGCTTCTTGCAGGTGATAGGGTCATCATTACAGTATGGCAATACAGTAAACCCATCTGCCAGAAGTACCTCCGCTGCTTTAAGCAATTCCGTTACATCAGGGAACAGGGTTTCATCGTCGCCGATTACCTCAAGCTTAACCCAGTTTGTCTGCAATGCTTCACGTGCAAGCTGAGCGGTTAATACTGCTTCCTTTGCTGTATAACATCCTGCAGTATTAGGCAGAAGAAAATATTTATGCCTGTCTATCATATTTAAAATACTTTCCTGCCCGTCACCGGCTTTAAGGTTTAATCTCCTGATTGATAGTGTTATCAATTCCGTACCGCTTTCCTCCAATGCCTGAAGCATGACTTGCGGATTAGGATAACGTGATGTTCCAAGAATTAATCTTGATTTAAACTTTTGTCCTGCTATTTCTAATAAGTTCATTAAGTTTGTTAAGTTCGTTAAGTTCGTTAAGTTCGTTAAGTCCGTTAAGTTTGTAAAGTTTGTAAAGTTTGTTAAGTTTGTTAAGTTTGTTAAGTTTGTAAAGTTTGTTAAGTTTGTTAAGTTTGTTAAGTTTGTTAAGTTTGTAAAGTTCAATGTCTTCCAATCCAAAATTTCTTCACAATAAACATTACCAAATTTCCTGCACACAACTCCTTACCAAATTTCTATTTGGTAAGGTTTTAACGAGTAATTTTCAATCCTCCAAAATAACTTTCCCAAATGGTCTTACAGGGATCTAAGGAAAATTTGGGAAACTAGGGACATTCTTATAAACCTTATAAACCTTATAAACCTTATAAACCTTATAAACCTTATAAACCTTATAAACCTTATAAACCTTATAAACCTTATAAACCTTATAAACCTTATAAACCTTATAAACCTTA
>RPQH01000084.1 GCA_003820375.1 Ignavibacteriota bacterium | reverse complement strand
TGTATCATTATTTTGATTTGTAGCATTTGTTACTCCCCATCCTGTTAAGCTATCAAGAAAGAAAATATCTTGAACCGACCTTCCATTCAAATTAGGCATAAACTGTTGGTACCATCCGCCTGTTAAGTTAACAGGCACAGTAAATCCGAGTATGATAATTAAGACAGCAAGAAGCGAGAATAAAATTTTAAGTTTAGTTCTCATGGTGCAGATTTGATTGTTATTGTAACTTATTGATTATTTCTGATTAATGCAATTAATTTAGCGATAGGATATAATTGTGTTGTTTACAATTGTCCGGATTTTTAAAACATTATTGCCGGAAATGTAAAGCAGAAATCAAAACCACGTCAGGTACATTCAATATCATTTATTATACGGTCATATAGCAACCCTGGCCTATCCCAATCTTTCCCAATACCGTTAAATATTTCAAAAAATAGTTAAGTTATATATAATATAAGCAGTTACAGCCAACTTTTTGGTCAAAATTTTGAGTAAAAATGGCGATTATAAACAGGAACCGCAAGATATAGTATATAAAGTTTTTCGTTAGTAGATTTTTTTGTTTTTGAGCTGTTTGAACGTTTTCAGCGACATAAAAATTTATTTCACAATTTTTCGGCATTCGCACCTGCAGGTAAATTATGGGGCATTTACGAGAATTTTCCTCACCCGTTAACCGGAATATAAAACTCATTCTTACCCCATCGTTTATATAGTGAGTCCCAAAATTATCTCACTTTTAACAATTTAAAAAACGAAAAACACAAAATATTGCAAAAATTCGCAATATTAGCATTTGGCACGAACATTGCATATTATGCAGTTTAAGTATAATTATTGCAGATACAGGCAGGAGCATGTTTGACAGGTAAAATATTAAAGTATTCATTATTATTGGTCATTACGGGAATAATGTCTTATTCACAAAAGGTGAATACTTTATATAACATTGACCTGCTTACTTCATCGGTCGCAATGCTTGTAGGCTCTAACGGTTCAATACTCCGCACGGATAACGGCGGGCTGAGCTGGTTTGGATACAACTCCGGTTCAAACGGCACCTTATACAGCAATATAATTATTGATGAATATAACGCAGCCGCTGTAGGGGAAAACGGATTGGTTTTAGTAACAACGAACGGCGGTAAAATATGGGTTAATATTAACAGTAATGTTACGACAGACCTGATTGATATAACTGCTATAGACCATTTTAACTGGATTGCATGCGGAGATTCGGGTACAATTATTAAATCTTTAAATGAAGGATTAACCTGGCAAAAGATAAATTCACATGTAACGGAAAATTTAAAATGTGTTGTATTTATAAATTCGTTTGAGGGATTTATAGTCGGCGATAACTCTGCTTTCCTGCATACAATGGATTGCGGAAGTACATGGAGTGCAATTGATATTGGCATTGGCACTGTTAACTTATCAGGAATTGCAATGCTTAACTCAACAGACGGAACAATTACCGGTGAGAGCGGGCTTTTACTTACCACAAGAGACGGCGGAGAGACATGGTTTACCGGTACACAGGTCTTTAATTATAATTTTAATGATATAACATTTTCCTCTTCAAATACAGGAGTTGCTGTTGGCAATAACGGGCAGGCAGCAAGAACAACCGATGGAGGCATTACGTGGAATGCTGTAATCACCGGTTCAAATGTAAATAAGATGAGTGTTGAATTTGCCAATGAATACTCTGGTATACTTGTTAATCATGACGGCACTACAAATTACACATATGACGGCGGCAGCACATGGTCAGAATCACCCATATTTGGAATTGAAATTGACAAAGCCATATCATCAGGCAATAATGATATTGAACAAATTATTACCGGGCAGAATTACCCGAATCCTTTCAACCCGGCGACAAATATAAGCTATACATTGCCATTCAGTGCAGAAGTAACTGTAAAGATATTTGATATAACAGGTAAAGAGATATCAATAATAGCAAAAGAGTACCAGGCGGGAGGCGTTCACTCTGTCCGCTTTGATGGGTCAGGGTTATCAAGCGGAATGTACATTTGCAGCGTTACCGCCTCATATAACGGGCAAAAGTTTTCCAAATACATAAAAATGATGTTGACAAAATAAACACAGATACACCTCCTTCGGACGCCGCGTAAGCGGCGTTTTTTATTCCATAAAGTCAAATTTGCACAATCTTTAGCATTCCCGGTTAGTTCTTAAACCGATAAATTACCGTATATTGGGGATAGCAAACCCCTACTTAAACTGTTAATTTTGAGTAGTAAAAAACAGTAGTATCTAACGCTACGTTTAGAAAGGGCAAAAATAGCATGAAATTCGTAAATTTTATAGTATCAGTGTTTCAGGTGTTAATAGTTGTTCTTTATATCATGTTCTATAACGTCCAGTACTTCTGGTCATTATATGGTACAGTACAAAATCTGCTTCAAATGGTTGTAAAATAAAAAGCATGTCAGGGTTACCAATCCAACATGCTTTTTGTTTTATCATTTTAACCTTTCAGTTACAATCTGAACAGGTATTGAAACTTCGCGAAAAACTGCCTTGATGACTCTATAAACCTCGGATCATCGTTTCCCTTATCTCCAAAATCATTTATCGTATGTGTTGAACCAATATAAAATATTGTGAACGGATTCCATTTATAGCTAAACAGCGGGTCTATACTAAATCTCTTACCAAATGAATCATACTCCCCTATCACCCTCAAATAAATATTTCTGGAGAACTGGAATGTTAGTTTATTCCTTAAAATATATCCCGCATACAATTTTTCTCCGCCATCTTTTGATAGTTCGGAATAAGAATAATTGCTTTCAAGCTGAAGTTGGTCCATTGGATTTAATGTTAACCACAATTCACCTGTGAAAATATTTCCTAAATAAGACGGGTTATCAAAGCGGACTATACTTTTCCCTGCTTCAAAGTAACCGCCTCCGCGTATAAAACTGCTGGTATTAATATTGAAATTTATCCATCCGCGGTGAATTCCTTTATGCAAAATGCCGCGGTAATCCTCATCGTTAACGAGTAAGAAACCGCTGCTTAGGTTCATCATCTTTTTAAACTGGATGAAAACATTCGGCTGAACAACTCTTTCCCTAATTGAGCCGTCAAACTGGTATGTGAGCCATGCATTTAATTGCGGCTGAATGTTCAAAATAAAACCGCTCTTCGGATAAATAGTATATCCCTGCCAGGTATTTATTTCCCGCCAGTTAACTGCACTTGTGTACCCGACATCCTTTCTTGTTCCGGGAGGCATTTGCCACAAGCCAATATTAAAATTCCAGTGCCTGCTTCTTCTTAAGAATGAAATATATCCGCCATACCCGGAAAATTTTTCTCCGTTAAAGCTTATATCATGACCATCAGTTTTTAATGAGCTTTTGAATATTGATGTATCGTTCAATTCCTTTGTGTAATAACCCATCAACTGCCAGTTAATATAATAATTCTGTAAAAAATTAATTGAACCATCAAAACCCAAAACCCTGTTATAAGAATTTTTCACTTCCCTGTCTGTAGCTATTAAACCCATGAATGATTCTCCGCCCATATCATGCTTTATTCTTAATACATTAGAGAGAGATTTCAAACTAGTCGTACGTGCAACACTACCATAATCATGAGGAAGAATGAAAGGTGTATTCTCATCATAATTTATTATATAACCAATCTCAAATTTACCCAGCTTCCCTGTAAGCTTGCCAGCAAACATTGGATTATTTAACATCCTTGTATAAACAGTATTAATATCCATATTGAATATATTACTTCCTTCAAGAAAAAATGGTCTTTTCTCAGGATAAAATATTACAGAAGATGAATTAACATCTATTTGTGTTGCATCAGATTCTACCTGACTAAAATCCGGATTGTATGTAAGTTCAGATGTCATATTGGAAGTAATCCCATACTTTAAATTAACACCTGCTTCTCCTTTTAGAAGTGAATCTGCAACAAATTTCGAAGACGGATTATTGGGGTCCTGAAGGTAACCTGATACTGAACCGAGAACATAAGGAAGTATTTCAAGGTTCTTGCCTCTTTTAATATTTTTAATACCGGTTATATGACCGGCTTGTCCCATAAATGAAGGATTATCTCTTGATATCGGTGCCCATGAGAATTGATATCGTGAAGACCGTGGCCATGTCCTGATTATGTGCATTCCAAAGCTAAGTTCATTTTTATCAGGAAACCTGATGCTTTTAAACGGAATGGCAAACTCTGCAGTCCATCTGTCTTTATACACTTTTGTCTCAGCAGACCAGATGTAATCTGGACTTGAATCCTCATTATTTGATGTCCATAACAAATCACCCTGAATACCGTATGGATTTACAACAAACTCATATGCCTGCTTATTGTCATTATAAGTATCCAGTAATATATCAATAAAATCATCATTAAAAATCTTATCCCTGTCAGCCATGCTTGCCCTGAGCTTAGACATATCTTTATCATAACACACAACTGCTACATACAGATTATCTTCATCATGTGTCACCCATGCTTTAGTATCTACTTCAGGCTTTAAATTATCCCCCGGTTCAATTTCAACAAAATTTTCAGCAGTAACACATTTACTCCATGCAGGCTCATTTAATTCACCGTCTATTTTTATTTCACCTTTTTCAACTTTAAGTGAATTAATATTATATGTGAAATTTTTTTGACCGGTATTGGTAGTATCCCTGGATATGTTTTGAGTTGTATCTTTACTCAGGGAGTAATTTTCTTGTGCGTTTACAGATATAAGGGCAATAATATTTATAAAACAACACAAAAACAGTGTTTTATACATATTATTTGTAAATAAATTCAATAACACCTCCGTAAATATAAATTAATGTTGTAAGAAGCAAACACAAAATAGATGCGTAAAGTTTTCAAAGTAATTGTTTATTTATCTTACATGTTTTAAAAGAAATCTTTAATTTTAATGTAATGTTTAATAGTTAGATGATAAATATTCACAAATGGTTGCATCGGTTCAACGGTTTTCCACAATTTTTTTTCCGGGAATTATGGATATGTATTTTGCTATTTACTGCAATATACAGTTTAACTGTTTATTCACAGGCAATCTCCGTTTCTTCTGCTAAAATCATTAAAGTAACCTTTTCAGGTAATAACTATTTTTCAAATTCTCAGCTCCAGGATTTTATCTTCCTTAAACCAGGGACAGTATATACACCTGAACAGTTAAACCTCGATATTAAAAACATAATAGATAATTATGAACGTGAAGGTTATTTGGATTGCAAAATTGATAAAGTTGAGAAAGAGTTTAACTTTGATTCATCATCAATAAATATTTCGGTTAATATTTCCGAAGGCAGCCAAATCTTTATTGGTGATATTATAATTGAAGGAAATAAAATTATTCCGCTCTCAACAATTATCGATATGATGTACACAAAAATCGGCAAAGTGTTGAAAGCAGATATTCTGAACCAGGATATTAATTTATTGCTTAATTTATATGAAGACAGAGGATATACTTTCGCATCTATTTCTGTAAGAGAGATTTCAAGATATAATGATAACGGCAAAGAAAAAATGAGAATAATTATTGATATAGCAGAGAACGAAAGAATTAATATTGATAAAGTTATTGTCGAAGGAAATAAAATTACAGATGAAAGAGTAATTCTAAGAGAGTTAAGAATAAACAAAAATACACCAATCACCAGGGAGAATATAACAGATATAAGAAGAAGATTGGAAAATCTTGGTTATTTTTCTAAAGTTGAAGAGCCAAAGATATATAAGTACATTGATCAAACAGTACTGCTGCTGAAAGTTGAAGAAGGAAATACAAACACCTTTGATGGTATTATAGGCTACGTACCTGATTCAGACAGCCTGGGTTCCGGATATTTTACGGGTATTGTAAATCTCTCGTTGAGAAATTTATTCGGCACAGGCAGAAGAATTGATGCAAGATGGCAAAAAGAAGTAAAAACCACACAGGAGCTTGAGTTAAGATACATGGAGCCTTGGGTGCTCAATTACCCGGTTAATATGAGTCTTGGTTTTATGCAAAGGATACAGGATACTATCTATATAAAAAGAAACGTGGATATTAAAGCAGACGCTTTGGTAAGCAGAAATTTTACTGCTTCTGTTTCCTTTCATTATGAGCGGGTAATACCTTCGGTTGATCTGACAAAAGTTTTTACCGGATTTACATTGTTTGACAGCAGGATTCTTTCTACCGGCTTTGAGATAAGGCTTGATAACAGAGATTATATTTATAATCCTACCCGGGGTTTTCTTTATAGGACAAGTTACATTGTAGGACAGAAAAAAATATATAATACAGCTTCATATCCAAATCAAAATATTCCTTCTGATTTTACAGTACAAAGAGGAATGATAGATCTTGATATTTATTATTCATTGTTCAAAAGGCAGAGTTTTTTGCTAAGCCTGCATGGCGGTGAAGTAAAAGCATCAAGACTCGAAAACGCAGATTATTTCAGATTTGGCGGAGCCAGAACAGTAAGAGGATACCGGGATGAACAATTCCTGGCTTCAAGAGTTGCATGGGGTAATTTTGAGATAAGATATTCACTTTCAAGAAAAAGTTTTACCTCTCTATTTTACGATATGGGTTATTACAGGAAACCTTATGATGAAATTGCAAAAACAGATGAGGTAAAAGAATTTATTTATGGTTTTGGCGTTGGGATTAGAGTTGAAACAGGACTCGGAATATTTGGCGTAAGTTACGCTTTGGGAAAAGGAGATTCATTTCTGGATGGGAAACTACATTTTGGGTTGATTAATGATTTTTGAAATCCTTATTAATACTGTAAATGCGTTTCACATTAGTACATCAATAAAAAATTATCCTGTAATCAAAAGCTTTATCTTTTACTGCATTATTCCCAATTAAACACGTTTCACATTTCTCTCTGATACAATAAAAATTGTATAATTGAATTGCCGCCTGCTCAGCTGCCGGAGTTTTAATTTTTATATCATAATTCGAAAACAACTGTTCTTCCATTACATCAAGTATCGAGTTAGATGGATTTATATTTAACTGAGTGTAAAATGTTAAAACATTCCTTCTTATATTCTCTTTGCAAAATACATCCGCATATAAATATACAATTGGAATAATTACATTAATAATTATATCATTCAATCTTTGTTTTCCGAGCCTGCAATAATTCCCTGCAGATGTTTTGCCGAAATTATAATGGTCAACCCAATAGCCGCTCAGCTCTATATCAAATAAACTATTTAAAACTTTATATGCTCTTTTTACTTCAAAATCATCGTCATCACTAAATGCAAGTATTACATCTTTAAAGAGAGAGTTTTTTATAATATCATTAATAATATTCGCACCAATTGATAAACGTATGGTAGGAAAATTCTGCGGCCTCATCCTGAAGAACATCCACTCTGATTTATATACACATTCGTTATTGAAAAAATCTTTATGCTTCTCCCACTGTTCCTTTAACTTAATTACATAATCATCTTTTACCCTCAGGTCAAATAAAAAGCCGGAAGCACCGAACAAAATTGCCTGTATTAATATACTGCTCTCTTTATATGATGGTATTACTTGTTTTATTTTTATCAGCTCAATATGTTTTGCAAGCTTTAACATTTGCTCTTTGTTCTTTGAAAATCCAAGAGCTTCAAAAATATATTCATAGAAAAGCTGTTCCCATATATAAATTTGCTTTACAGTTCCGGAGGATTTTATTTCTTTTAAGCCCGTTAGCTCTTCCAATCTTTCTCTTAACCTGCCCGCTCTCATATTTAACCTGTCAAGAGCAAGCTTGCTCAGCATTTTCCTTATTACATCATCAGGAACATTTACATTATTCTTAAAGCAAGGTAAACGGAATTTATCGGATGGATTATTAATTATTTCACGCCAAATATCGCGGATAGAGTATTTGAGAAAACCGGAAAGTATTACAGTTGGAATATATCTTTTGTTTTTTATAACCGGCTGTGTTTTATCATGTGAATCCCATAAAACGACCTGCAATATTACGGAGTTGTATCTTCTGTCATTTTTATGCCTGTGTTCCAGCCATCCGCCGAAATCTTTGTGTATTTCAATATCACCTGTATAAGTTTTTTCACCTATCTTAACTTTTGCATTGCTGTAGTCTGGACCTGAATCATAGTTCCTTTTACCCGGCTCAAGTATTAATACAGTTTCCCCATCAGAAGTTTTCAGGTCTTCTAAGTACTTTTCTTTATCATCCCATATCCTGCAAACAAAATTTTCATTTATGTTCAGCTTTGAGGGCATAGTGTACTAATATATAGCAAGTTTCAGATAACTTAAATAGATAAAATCTGTTATTCAGACAATACTTTTTACTCTTTCGCCTTCAGCTCGTTTATTTCATCTCTTGCCTTTTCTGCATTTTCTCTGATTATCTTCACAAACTCATCTTCATTTTCTGCTTTGGGTGCTGAGTATATTATAGACCTGCTCTGGTTAATAAGGAATAAATTATGCTGAAGCGCCGTAATGGTTTTTTCAAGTGAGTTCTTTTGTGCCCCTATACCGGGAATCAGTATTGGCACTTCATCATTTGCTTTAGTAATCGCTTTCAATTCCCTGTCATAGTTTGCACCTACAACAAAACCTATCTTGTGGTCATTCCATTCGCGTGCTTTTTCGATTACAACTTCATATAATGCCTTCTTGCCTATTTTAAGTAATTGAAAATCTTTTGAACCGTAGTTAGATGTGAGTGCAAGAAGAAAAACAAATTTATCTTTCCTTCTTATAAAAGGCCTTACAGAATCCTGCCCCATATAAGGGTGAATTGTTACAGAATCAAAATTTAATTCATCAAAAAATACCTGTGCGTAAATTTCTGATGTATTTTCTATATCTCCCCTTTTTGCATCTGCAATCGTAATTACATTTTCCGGTATTGCATTTAATGTTGCTTTTATTGTAGACCACCCAATCTCACCCAGCTTTTCATAAAATGCAATATTAAGCTTGTAGGCACAAGCAATATCTTTAGTTGCTTCTATTATAAGATTATTAAAGTCGAAAACCGGGTTGGTTGATGATTTGAGGAATAACGGGATTCTGCTTTTATCTGTATCAAGACCGATACATAGGTGCGAGTTTTGTTCTCTTAATGCCTTCTTTAATTTTTTAACGAAATGCATTTAATATTATTTTAATTTATGTATAATCTTTCCTATTTCTGTGTGCATTCATTATAACACCAAGCATGCACAGGTTTGCAAGAAGAAACGATACACCATAGCTCATGAACGGCAGCGGTATTCCGATTACAGGCATTATTCCCATTGTCATTCCAAGATTTATTACCATATGAAAAAGGAAAATTGAAGAAAAGCCTATACTGCATATACTCAGAAACCTGTTCTTGCATGTATAAGCTATATGTATTGTTTGCCATATTAAAGTCAAAAATAATATAACAACAATAAGCGAGCCCAAAAAGCCGAACTCCTCACCAACCATGCAGAAAATGAAGTCCGTCCATTGCTCAGGAATGTATTTTAACTGTGTTTGCGTGCCCTGCAGGAAGCCCTTTCCCCACAAGCCGCCTGAACCTATGGCTATCTTTGACTGGATAACGTTATATCCAGAACCAAGCGCATCAGTTTCAGGACTGAACATAGCAATAATCCTTTTTTGCTGATATGGCTGCAGCTTATTATAAACATAATTAACCGATAGACCAGATAAGACGGTTGCCGTAAGTACAAGCGTTGATATTAGAATATTTTTCTTAAAGAAAAACAAACCGATTAAAACCAGCAGTAATGCTCCTATAAAATAATATGTACCTAAAAAAGCACTAATTGCAGTAATAGCAGGTGCTACAATAAAAAATAAAACATGGTTAGGCATCCCTGCCCAGTATAAAATCGGAAGCAGCATAGCAAGAAATACAAGCGATGTCCCTGTATCCGGCTGAAGCATAATAAGACCAACAGGCAGCAATCCAATAAAAACTGCAATGGAAAAATCACGCAGGTTGGTAATATCTGTATCTTTTTCTTTATTATTCAAAAAAGTGGCAAGAGCAAGCACTGTTGTGAACTTGGCAAATTCCGAAGGCTGTATACCAAACCCGGCTATGCTAAACCAGCTTGTTTGACCGGATATTTTTTTTCCGATAAATAACACTGCAACAAGAAGCATAATATTCAATCCGTATAACATATATGCTGATATGGAAATGTAACGGGTTGGCAAAAAAGTGATGGTCAATACCAATACAAGCCCTACTATTGCCGAAACCATCTGCTTTGTAAAGTTACCTGATACATCCGGATTGTTGTAAGTTGCACTGTATATGGCAAGCAAACCAATGAAAATTAATCCAAATGCTGAAAAAAATATTACAGGGTTAAATCTTCTGAATAATTTATAAGTTGCCATAACTAATCAGGCAGCTCCATTTCAGTTTCTATTATCTCAGTTTCATCTGTAGAACCGAATAAATATTTTAAAATTAATCTTTGACAAATAGGAGCAGCAACAGCAGCACCAAAGCCGGCGTTTTCAACAAGCACACAAATTGCAATTCTCGGATTATCATATGGAGCGAATGCTATAAACCATGAATGGTCATTTCCATGAGTATTTTGTGCTGTCCCGGTTTTACCTGCAATATCAACCAGTGAGGTTTTAATGCCTCTTCCGGTTCCGCTGCCCTGAACTACATTATACATTCCATATCTCACAACATCAAAATACTTTTTGTCAATATTTAACTCTCTCTTTTTGTAACCAACAGGTATTAATTCACCTGTAGAAGGATTTTTTAAAAACTTAACAAGATGCGGCTGGTTGTATGTACCTGAGTTTGCCAGAGTCATGCAATAACCTGCCATCTGCAGCGGAGAAACACCCAGTTGTCCCTGTCCTATACCAAGGCTTACTATCCATCCCTGTGTCCAACCCGGAAAGTTCTTATTAAAATATTCAACGGAAGGTAAATTACCTTTTGTCTCTTCGGGAATATCAATACCGGTCTTCTGCCCGAAGCCGAATTCCAAGCCGTACTTTGTCCAGTTCTCAAGACCAATCTTTAATACAAGCTTGTAATAAAATACATTTGAAGAGACTTCAATTGATTTCGAAAATCCAATCGAGCCATATGCTCCGTGGTCTTTGAAAGTTCTGTTTCCAAATGTAAAGCTGCCTTCACAGGGTATGGTTGAATTGGTTTTCATTATCCCTTCCTGCATTGATGCAAGAGCAGAAACCATTTTGTATGTAGAACCGGGAGGATATTTAGTTAATGTAGCCCTGTTAAAAAGCGGTTTATCAGGATCTGTGTTTAATTTAGTCCATATCTCGGGAGAAAGCTTTCCGCTGAAATAATTCAGGTCAAAATCAGGTTTGCTGACAAGAGTTAATATTTCACCGTTATTGGGGTCGATAGCAACTATACCGCCTTTTCTGTTACCAATTAATTCTTCCGCAAATTGCTGTAAGTCTGCATCTACAGAGAGAATCAGGTCATAACCGCTTTCAGCTTTGATATCATTTTTCCCCTCATTCAGCTTACCTACTTCACGCCCTTTTGAGTCCTGCAAAATAAACTCATATCCCTTTTCACCTCTGATTTGTTCTTCATAGCTTGATTCAAGTCCTGTTGTACCCTTCATATCACCCTGTTTATAATAATCGGATTGCTGGTCTTTTAATTGGTTCTTGGATATTTCCTTTGTATAACCAAGCAAATGTGAAGCTCTGAATTTATTAGGGTAAAACCTGATAGGTTCAGTTTTATAATCTACACCTTTTAGCTTTTCCCTGTTCTCTTCGATATAAGAAATAACTTTAAATTCCACATCTCTTACTATACGGGTAGGAATAAACCTGTTCGTACCTTCAATTTCTTTTAAAAATTCCCTGAATTCTTCCGGTGTTATTCCAAACACTTCAGAAAGTACGGGAATATTTGTCGTGTCAAATTCTTTTTTAGTTATGGTTACGCTGTAGGAAGGTTTATTATCAACCATCAATTTATAATTGCGGTCAAATATTAAACCCCTGGCAGGAGTTGTAATAATTGTTTTAACCGAATTCTTTTCGGATTCTTTATCAAACTGCTCTGGATTAATAAGCTGAAGCTGTACCATCCTGCCTGTTAAGACAAGAACAATAACAAAAGATACAAAATAATATACGTTCTTTCTCCGGCTTAAATCCATTTATTTATCTTCCGATTATTTTCTTTCTGGTTAAAATTATTGGTATAATTCCAAAAAATGCTGTATATAATGCTGTCGGTATTACATATTTCAAAACAATATCCTGAAATAACAATGAAGTCCCCTGAAAATACAGCGCAAAATATATAATATTGTTAAATATCGAACACAAAAAAACAATTAAAACAAAGATATAAGTATTTAAATATCTTTCAATCTTATTTTCATTATTAAAAAACCCTGCTGCAAAACCCGCAGTAGTTTTTGATAAAGCCATTAATCCTAAAAACGAAAAGCTCAGGATATCAAACAACATTCCAAATATAAAACCTCCCACACTGCCTGTTATTTTCCCCTTTTTTATACCGATATAAACCAAGCCAATCAACACTATATCGGGTGTTATCTGGTAATCTGTAATGGCAATCAGCCACATCAATGATTTCTGCACAATTACCAGGATAAGGAGTACAATAGAATACTTTATATACTCCTGCATTTATTTTACTTGCATAATTCTACTTGCCTAAAAATTTCTTTTCCAGGTTTTGACGCTCTTCGTTTGATAAATTTTTAAGAACAAACACCTCTTCGAGTGTTTCAAAATTAACAAATGGTTTTATCAATACTTTCTTGAACAAATTATCTATCGTTCCTAAACTTGTTACATAACCTATTGGTATTCCGGCAGGAAAGCTGTTGCTGTATTCTGATGTTATGAGAACATCTCCTTCAAGAATATCAGCACTTTTAGATACATTCTTTAAAAGCAGATTAGTCTCGCCTTCCCACGCAATAATTCCATCAACCCTGCTTCTTTGCACTTTAGCACTTATCTTAAGGTCTTTATTAAAAATAATCTGCGCTATACTGTAACTGCTGCTTGTAGCAATTATTTTACCTATAAGTCCCTTTTCGGTTATTACAGGCATACCCACCTTTATACCGTCATTTTCGCCTGTATTTAATGTAATAGTGTTCCGTGTCTGTATTAAAGTTTTCCCAAGTATCTTTGCCGATACCATTGGATATTTAGTTCTCTCCTTGAACTCGAGCATTTTTGTAAGCCGCAGGTTTTCAAGCTTGGCTTCTTTCAGCTGGCTTAATTCAATTGCTAATGAATTGTTGTCTTCCCTTAAATTCCTGTTCTCTCTTTCAAGCTGGAAAACATTTGGTATAACAGAAAAACTACTTTGCACCAAACCAATAACGCTGACGGCTGCAGCACGCATAAAACGTATCTGTACATTATCATTCTGGAATACCATTATAAGACTGATAATTACAAGAAAAGAATATATAAAATATTCTTTTAAACTGCCGACATAACTGATTATCGTTTTCATTAAACTCTATAAAGAATATGAAGCGGCTTACTCCATATTAAGAAAAAGATGTTTTCTAAATGTAGTTCAGAAAGATTAAACTAATATTTTTTGCTTTTGATCAAAACTTTAGAGTACTTCTGTAAATCTTCAAGTACCCTGCCGGCTCCCCTTACAACTGCCGTTAAGGGATCATCAGCTACGTGTACTGCTAAATTGGTCTCTAACCTTATTCTCTCATCAAGACCTTTTATTAAAGCTCCGCCTCCGCTCATCATTATTCCCCTGTCAAGGATATCTGATGCAAGCTCAGGTTGTGTGTTTTCCAAAGCTACTTTTACAGCACGTATAATCTGATTTATTGGTTCACTTAATGACTCGCGGATTTCAATTGAGCTTACTTCAGTCATCTTAGGCAATCCGGATACAAGGTCTCTGCCTTTTACTTCAATAATAACTTCTTCTTTTAAAGGCATAACCGAACCAACCTGGCACTTTATTTCCTCTGCCGTTCTTTCTCCGATTAAAATATTATAATTTTTTCTGAAATATTCAACTATTGAAATATTAAGTTCATCACCTGCTATTCTGATAGATTGACCGTTTGCAATACCGGATAATGATATAACAGCAATTTCAGTAGTACCTCCGCCTATATCTATTATCATATTTCCAACCGGTGAAGAAACATCCAGTCCAATACCAATAGCTGCTGCCATAGGCTCGGCAAGCAGGTAAACTTCTTTAGCTCCAGCATGTTCACATGAATCCCTGACTGCCCGCTTCTCAACTTCAGTAATACCACTAGGAACACATATCACTACTTTACTGCTTGGGAATATGCTTGAGTGAACTTTTTTAATAAAAGCGCGAAGCATACCTTCAGCAATTTCAAAATCAGCAATTACACCGTCACCCATAGGCCTGATTGTTCTGATACCTTTGTGTGTTTTTTCATGCATTTGCTTTGCTTCATGCCCTGTTGCTATTATCTTCTTCGTATTTTCGTCAAATGCAACAATTGATGGCTCATTTAAAATAATACCTTTTCCTTTGATATAGATTAAGGTATTTGCCGTGCCAAGATCTATTGCAATCTCTGCTGATAAAAAACCAAATAATGCCATTATTTTGTTAAATCGTAATTAATGTGATGGGTTAGATTATTTTCTTAATTAATCGTCAAATATACTTGTTATTTATTTATATAACACCACTATTTTAGTGTATTAGTTAGTGTTTTAATGTTTAAAATGTCTTAAGCCTGAAAAAATCATGCACATACCATTTTCATTTGCTGCTTTTATGACTTCTTCATCACGCATAGAGCCTCCCGGCTGTATTACGCTTCTTGCACCGGCATTTGCCGCTTCTATCACTCCGTCTGCAAACGGGAAAAATGCATCCGATGCAACACTGCATCCCTCAAGGTCCATTCCAAATCTCCTGGCTTTTTCCACTGCTAGCCTTGAAGAATCAATCCTTGATGGCTGTCCGCCGCCTATACCTACTGTCTGTAAATTTTTTGCATATACAACTGAATTTGATTTGGTATGTTTACACACCTTCATAGCAAATATCAAATCCCTTATTTCATTTTCCGTTGGTTTTTTATCTGTTACTACTTTCAGGTTTTTTTCATCTACAACAATATCATCGGAATCCTGTATAAGCAGGCCGCCGGTTACCGATTTTAATTCTTTTACATTGATATCATGTTCATGTTTATATCTTATATCAAGTGATTTATTATATTTTATCAATACCCTGTTCTTTTTCTTTAAGAGAAATTCCATTGCATCTGCATTGTATGACGGTGCAAGAACAATATCGGTTTTTATTTTATCAATCTCCTGTGCAGTCTCTAAATCCATTTCCCTGTTAACTATAATTATACCGCCGAAGCGGGAAACATTATCACATGCCAAAGCCTTTATGTAAGCATCTTTTATATTTTTATCACAGGCAACGCCGCTTGGATTTGTATGCTTGATAATTGCACATGCAGGTTCATCAAATTCATTTATCAGGTTATATGATGCATCTATATCGAGTATGTTAATATATGAAAGGTCTTTTCCGTGAATCTTATCGAATATCTCATCGAAGCCAGTTTCATTCGTATTCAGCAATGTTCCTTTTTGATGAGGGTTCTCGCCGTACCTGAGCTCTGCTGATGAGCTGTAGGGTATTGAAAATAAACCTGAATGCTCTTTATGTAAACGGCTGAAATAATTTGCTATCTCATTATCATAATCGGAAATATAATTGAATGCTTTTGATGCAAGGCATAAGTTAAAATCAGTATCAACTGTATTTTCAGCAAGCTTCGATAAATACTTTTTATATTGCTGTGGTTTTATAATTACACTTACCGATTTATAATTCTTCGCTGCGGCTCTTATCAGTGAAACTCCGCCAATATCTATTTGTTCAATCGCTTCATCCATAGTGCAATCTTCTTTTCTAATTGTCTCGGCAAACGGATACAGGTTTACAACCAGCAGGTCAATAAATTCCATGTTAAATTTATTCATCTGCTCAATGTGGAGTTTATTTTCTTTATCGGCAAGAAGACCTGCAAAAACTATAGGATGAAGTGTCTTTACCCTGCCATTTAATATTTCGGGTGATTTGGTTATTTCTTCGATTGTCTTTATTTCAATTCCGTTTTGAGTGAGCAGCTTTGCAGTTCCGCTTGTTGAAATTATTTCAAAACCTTTATTTACCAATTCTTTAGCAAATTCAACAACATTGGTTTTATCATAAACGCTTATTAAAGCCCGTTTCATTATGTAAATTTAACCTCTCTACCGGTTATAACCGGAGTTTTTGTTTCGTATAATTTAATTGCTTCCGGAAGTATTTTATGTTCAATCTTCAAAACTTTTTTCTGTAGTGTTTCAGGAGTGTCGTCACTGCTTACTTCAACTTTTTCCTGCAGCACAATAGGCCCTGTGTCATAATGTTCATCAACTAAATGCACTGTTGCCCCTGAGAATTTTTCGCCCTTCTTTATTACCGCTTCATGTACAAACATACCATACATTCCTTTGCCTCCAAATTGCGGCAGCAAAGCAGGATGTATATTTAATATCCTGTTTTTATAAGTATGTACAACCACCTGTGGAAGAAGCTTCAAGTAACCTGCAAGTACAATCAATTCTATATTATATTTTTTCAATAAGTTAAGAAATTCCGATGCATATTCCCCGTCAGAATCAAATCGTAAGCGAGAAAGGTGCACAGCAGGAATTTGATTGATACGGGCAATGTTTAAAGCATTAGAATTTGAATTGTTACTTATGACTAGTGCAACCCGTGAGCTTATTATTCCTTTTTTTTGAGAATTAATTATAGATTCCAGGTTAGACCCCCATCCGGAGGCCATTACGCATATGTTCAAATTCTTAAAAGTATTGTGATTTGTGCAAATTTAATGATATATTGCTTATAAATCAATTAATTTATTGCAAAAATCGTTAAAATTATATATATTTGAATTCGTTTTAGAAATTTTTAATTATATTACATACTCAGAGAGGTCATAAAAATGAAGAAGGATCTGCATCCGAAATATATGAAATGCGAAGTTATCTGTAATTGCGGTGAAAACAGGGGTGTATTGTTTACAACAAGGTCAACCGTTCCTCAGATAAAGGTTGAAATTTGCTCTTTATGCCATCCTTATTTTACCGGAAAGCAAAAGATGATGGACAGTGCAGGACGTGTTGAGAAATACAATAAGAAATATGCAAAAAAGAAGGTAAAGACCGAAGAACCTGCTGCGTAATTTTTTCTCATTCGGGTTTTTTCAATTCGTATAGTGTCGCTTGTCTTTTATCCAAAACTTAACATAACAATGGATGAAAATTTGTATTTTTGAAGATAATGCCGTTTCTAATTTATCACCTGTAAATTATTTACGGCATTCTTCAGATATGTTATGCGGTGTTTACCCGCTGCATATTAAAATCCACCAGCTATTGAGAAATAAATTTGAAATTGTTTACCACTGCAGAAATTACATAGAACAATTCCTGAGATCTCAAAACAGACTTTTAAAATTTAACCAGTTTCCTGTTGACGATTATATATTTCTCAATTCACGGCTTATCTATACTCAAAAATTTATAGACGGGCTGTTTCTTACCTTAAAGGATATTGAAAACTCTGTTTTTGTCTCAGATAATACTGTAATTGCTTTCCACGTCAGTAAAGATAAGCTGCGTCCTCTTGCCGATAAAATTACTGACAGGAAGAGAGATAATTTAATTTCCGCAAAAGAATTGCAGCATCTTCATTTTAAATTTATCGAAGCATCCGAAATTGACCATGACATTTGTGAGGAGCTGACCTTTATTAATTACCCATCGGACTTGCTTGTGAACCAGGCAGAACAAATGAAGATTGACATGAATAAGATTTTCAGCAAACACAGAAAGGATAACAGAAGAAGGAACAAATCACGGGTTGAGTTAATTAACGAGAGAGATATTTTTTATGCCCCCGATGTTCACATGAGCTCACATGTCGTTCTTGATGCCACTAAAGGACCAATATTCATTTCCGAGAATTGCACGATAGAACCGTTTACTTACATCGAAGGACCTGTTTACATTGGAGAGAATACCACCCTACGCTCGGGTACCAAGCTCTATGGTCCTGTCAAGATTGGTGATTGGTGCAAGCTGTCGGGTGAGATAACCGGCTCTACAATCCACTCATATGTTAACAAGCAGCATCTTGGTTTCCTTGGCAATTCATATTTGTGTGAATGGGTAAATCTTGGTGCAGGCACAACAACCAGCAACCTGAAGAATAACTATTCGCAAATTGTCGTAGATATTGACAGTAAAAAAATAAATACCGGTACCATTTTTATGGGCAGTATTATTGGTGACCATACTAAAACAGGTATCAGCACAATGCTGAATACAGGAACAGTAATTGGCATTTCATGCAATGTATATGGAGGTGATTACCAGCCGAAAAATATCCGTTCATTCTCATGGAGCGAAGCAGGCAAAGAACCGGTAATATATGAAATAGCCAAAGCTGTTAAGACTGCCGCAATATCAATGAAAAGAAGAAACGTTGAAATGACCAGAGAGCTTGAGGACCTCATGCTTTATATTTATAAAAAATCCCACCGCAAATAACAAGCATTATCGTACTATGAACATATCGCAGAAAACAAAAGATATTATTTTTGATATAATCGAATTTTCCGGCAATAAGCTTAAGAACACCAATGATGTGTCGTTATTACTTGAAGCATCTGCCAAAGATGATATGAGCAGGCAGTCGTTCAAAGACCTTATATTTACTGCAAAATACCTGAACGGGCTTGGAAAAATTATGATGAATAGTGTCGTTGGTAATAATAACAATAAAGATAACAAGGAAAATAAGGCTGTTATAGGAAACTCAGCGGATAAGATAAGAGATGAATACAAAAAGAACATTGAGCATTTAACAACCCGGTTAAATTATTTTTTATCATTGGTTGATGAAAATAATAAAAATGCTTTTACAAACAGGTATCTGAATATGACACGAACTGCAATGGTAAACCTCACATCATTGATATATGACCTGAGCTGGGTGAAAAAATATTTTAATGAAAAAGGGATGTAAGATTTATCAGATTTATCAGATTTATCAGATTTATCAGATTTATCAGATTTATCAGATTTATCAGATTTATCAGATTTATCAGATTTATCATTTTGAAAATTAGAGTAACCACGGGCTTTAGCCCGTGGTAAACGGATAATCCTTACGGGACTTTAGTCCGTCATCCAAAACAAAAGTAACCTTCAACTTTCCAACCTTTCAACATGCAGCTCTTCATTCTTCATTTTTCATACTTAATTCTTAATTGACTCAATAATCTTCATATCCTTTTCATCCATTTTCGAGAAGCTGTATCTTTTTTCAACATCCGCACGGTTAATTTCATCTATCACATCTACCATATAACTATATTTTCCTTTTTTATCGAATTTCAAAATCATCACCATATCATTTTTCTCCTGTCCCAGTGCTTCTATATAATTCTTCAGTTCATTAAATCCAACTTTGACCGGCGGAGCTTCACTTTCCTCTTTTCCGGATGAAACCCCTATCAATCCGTTATCGGTCACCCTGATATATACAACATTATCCATTGGAATTTTAACTGTTGCTGTATCCTTTGGAAGATTTATCTGCATTACCTGGGGCTGGTTCAGTGTTGAAGTCATGATAAAGAATGTCATTAACAGCATTATTACATCCACATAGGGAGTCATATCTACTTTAAAGCCGAGGCGTTTTCTGTTTTGCCATCTTTTTTTCGATGTGCGGCGGGGCTGTTCGGAAGTATCTAAGTTTGCCATTTTACACGCTCCTTGAATTAGGTTGCTTTCTTTACAAATTGTACTAAATAGCTGATAATATTGTTCCTACATAGTAATTTTTTCAAAATATCATTTTTTTTAGCCCTAAATCTGCCCTCCCCGGGGCTTCCGGGTGAAACAATATAACGACAGGCTTAAACTCATCACGGTATTGACAAAGAACGGTGCTCAGTGATAATTAACATCACTATACAAATGTATAGACACAATTGCCGCTTGTCAAGTTTTAAGTAAAAATAGTTTCGAGTGTGTAGAGTGCTTAGAGTGTGTGGAGTGTTTAGAGTGCGTTTTTTGAGCTATTTTAGAGGCTTTTCAATTAGCGGACAAATGAATAAGTAAGGATTCCCCTCTTGAGAGAGGTGGATCCCGATGGAGCGATAGCGGAAATCGGGAGACGTGGTGTGTTTGAAAATGAGCCGGAATACCCCTAAAGTAATACTTTAACACTAAAAATATAGCGACAATAAACTTCATTATTTCCCTAAAATCCCGTGGGCAGGAGTAGTTTTTCAAAAACCTCGATTCCCGCTCATAATCGCCATATTTTGGATGATTTTTGACACTTTGGTCAGGAGTTATCTCTTTATACTGCAATGAGTTACAGTCATTTTATGAAAAACTCTGCCCAAAACCTGCCCACTAAGTGCCCGTAAAGTGCCCACTGGATGAACATAAAGTGCCCGCTGAGTGCCCACCGGATGACCGCTGGTTCTTTTACTCACGCAAAGCCGCAAAGAACGCGAAGGGAGACTTGGAATTACCATGTACCTTATGCAAAAAGAAATAATCCCGAAGGGATGGTATTATGGTAGAGAGAATATTCGACAATGAACAGAATCCCGAAGGGATGATATTATTAATGAATGAGATTAACTATCAATATTCTTTTAGAAATAATAATGTCATCCCTTCGGGATTTTCTTGGATTAGATGAGCTTTTCTTTCTACCATAATATCATCCCTTCGGGATTCTGTTCCATATGGGATAAATCTTTCTACCATAATATCATCCCTT
>RPQH01000083.1 GCA_003820375.1 Ignavibacteriota bacterium | reverse complement strand
TGTGTTGGAGGTATAGCTTGAGTTATTGAAGCATATCTCTACCAACAGGTTGCCGCCTGTATACATGAATCCGGTCTGGAGTGTTACATACTGAATGCCTGTGCCCGGTACTGAATATGTACCTGAATAAACTTCAGTCATGCCAGTTCCATAGGATGTTACTGTTGTTTGAGTAGTATTGAGCATCTTTATCTTAAATCCGTTCATTGTCTGTGGGGCTGCCGATACTACGTCAAATCCAATCTTGGTAATAAGTGCTGTGCCTGTACCTATTTCAGCTGCTGTGTAAAGCATAGCGGTTCTGGCATCCATATAGAATGTATAATAAGGATATCCTACTGCTGTTGTTCCTGTACCAATACATTTGGAGACAACATTTGTTATCTTGAACGAGTACAGTGTCGTAGAATCCCTGTTGTGGTTGGATGAGTTATCCTGTGCAATGATTCTATAGAATATTGAATCGCCCGTTGCAACCTGTGATGTATCAGAGTTAAAAGCTGCTTCAAAGGTACTTCCGCCTGTGTTAATAAGCTTGAATGATTTAAGACCTGTTGAGGTATTATTCTTATACCATCTTACCCATCCTGAATCGATACCAATGTTATCTGTAATTGTTGCAGTAACAGTCTTTGGCCATTCAATTCTCGGACATGTTGGAATAGGTGTATGCGTAATAACCGGTTTAATAACATCTGCTGATGCTAAGAATGTATGAAGATTTCCCGGTGCACCTGCCGGATGAGTAACGGTTCTGTTTAATACATCTGCGGACTTAATGTAATATCTATAAGTTGCTGATGTTCCATTACCCGGAATATTAGCTGTCCAGTTATTGCCTGAACTGTTGGTCATCTGAACACTATCATTAATAGTTGGATTGTTCCTTGACCACATAACTTTTGTTTTAGAAGGGTCTATTGCTGAGCCTGCAGGAGTAATTACACAGTTCACAGTGTATGGACCTGTTAAATTCTCAGTATTTGATAAAGGAGTATGAGCAATGCTAGGTCCCAAAGTTATTTTTGCTGTATAAATCTGTGCAGGTCCGCTTCTGTTATCCATCCAGAAAGGCCAGAAAATATTATTATGGCCTGCGATAGCAATGTAATCACCATAATAACCTGTAGCATATCCTGATAAAGGAACAGGTCTTTGTGCATGGTCACTTGCTCTCATATTAGTCCAATTGGCTCCTCCGTTAGCTGAAACAGCAACATATGTGTTACATGAATCCGCTGAACTAACATCACGGGTATCATAAAATACTGTAGCTATATTTCCGTTTGTTTGGTCAACAGTTAACCACGGAAAAAATTGATTCTTCCCATTGTTCAAAGCATCATCATTAACTTTTACAGGAGTGCTCCAGCTTGTTCCGCCGTTTGATGAATAAGCAAAACAAATATCAGCATCAGAACCTGCCGGTGCAAGACTACGCTGTGACCATGTAAGATATAACCAGCCATTCCTTGCTCCGCCGCTTCTATCAACTCCCATTGAAGGAAAACTATTTACTCTTATGTTAGTTGTTAATATATTTCCCCTTATACCGTTTATATCGAGTGCTGAAACCGGAGTTGTCCAGTTTGCACCGCCATTAGTTGATTTAGTGAAAACAATATAGTCTTCTGTATAAGAGCCGCCTGAAACCGGAGTTGCCCAAACACAATAAACCTCACCGTTTGGACCGGTCTGAATATTACAGCCTTGTTCATAATGTCCGCTGATTGGTGCACCTATTGTTTGCATTGCACTGTAAGATGTGCCGCCATTAGTTGAATAAGATACAACTGTAACAGGTGTAGATACCCAATTTGACCAAACGACATAAATTCTTCCATAATAAGGGCTGGATGGTGTGATATCAATAGCCATATGGTTTTTATCAAAAGAACCGGAAGGTACAGTAACTCTGCCTGTCCAGTTTGCACCGCCGTTGGTTGATTTATCGACAACCATTATATTATCGAAGTAATTGAAAAACACTTTACCGGTATTATCAAAAGCACAAGCAGGGTCTGATGAAGAACTAATAGAACCGGGAAGTAAGTCGCCGCCTGCCCAATTCACACCGCCGTTTGTTGTAAAATAATATCCCTGACCCGGGTCACTATTTGCACCTATGAAAATATAATTGGGATTTGCTGTCCAAATAGATGCAGATAATTCTGTTTGTTGTACTGATGTTGGAAATATTCTAATGTTCGGATCAACAGTTAATACACCAAATGGTGAAGCAACAGTTCTAATCTCATTTGATACAGGAATATCAACTGATTGGATTGCTGGAAGATTCCTATAGTCAAACCCCTCAGGCTTTGTTATTAAGCGTTCCTGAGCAGTTGATATATTAATTACACATAGTATTGCAATTAATAACAGTATTGATTTTTTCATTTTGTAAGGGGTTAATTTATATATATACTTACTAAAGTGGGCATTAATACCAACAAATTATAAAAATAAATGATATAAAAAAATACAAAAGCATGGATACAGCTAACCTTTAAAAAGTTAGCTGAATCCAAGGTTTGAAATTTGACAGGATATAATTTTATTTTAAAACTGACATTTTCTTAGTAGAAGAAAATTCATCTGTTTGCAGTTTATAAAAGTATATACCGCTTGCAATATCAGATGCATCAAATCTTTCTTCATAATACCCTGCCTTTTTAATTCCATCTGCAAGAACAATCACTTCTTTACCGGTTACATCATAAACAGTAAGCTTTACATTTGATTGTTTCGGAATTGAATATTTAATGCTTGTAACAGGGTTAAACGGGTTAGGATAATTCTGTTCAAGTGAAAATACTTTCGGTATTTCATTTGGCGGATTCTGAATTCCGGAAAAAGCTCCCTGGAAACAGATATTAGGTAATGTTGTCTGTAATGTACCTGTTGTTATGCCGGTACATCCATCGCCCGATGTTAGATCCATATGTGAATGAAAGCATCTGCCTGTAACAGTTGTTGAAGCTACATTTGAATTTGCTGTCCAGCTGGAATTATTGAAACATATCTCAATTAATAGATTTCCTCCCGTATATGTAAACGGTGTATTAAGAGTAATCCATCGCCATCCAATTCCGGGAACAGTATAATTTGCACTGAATACTTCAGTCATCCCGGTTCCAAACGCAGATATTGTTGTAGCGGTTGTATTGAGCATCTTTATCTTGAAGCCGTTCATTACCTGTGGAGCTGCAGCAGTTACATTGAAACCGATTTTAGTAAATGTGCTTGCACCTGTTCCTATTTCACCTGCCAGATACAGCATATCGGTTCTGGAATCCATGTAGAAGGTATAGAACGGATACCCTACAGCTATAGTGCCGGATCCGTAGCAAGTTTGAAACAATCCCGGAGGATATACATGTACTGTTGTAACTGCAGTATCATTAGCTCTGAATTCATCATTCGCGAGTGCAGATACAATTTTTAGAGTAAAGTTACCTGTATCAGTTGGAGTCCAATAATAACTTACTGAATCAATGGCTCCTGCATTTAAATTGATTGTCACAGTATTCAGCAATATACCATTAATAAAGAATTTCATCGGAATACCGGATTCGTTTGAAGTACCAATGTTTGATACTTTGGCTTTAATAATTTTCTGCTGGTTTTGATTGAACGTCATCGGTAAACTCAGAAATGGTCCGGTTGCAATATTATGAGTATATATAATACCAAATCCATCCGCTCTAACACCAATAGCCTTGACAGATCCGGACAAAGGAGCCCATGAGCCTGAAATATATCCATAGCATTGTCTTTGTATTGTTGTTCCGCTTTCATCAGAAGCAATGTAATGTGATGGCATTGTAGCAGGGTCATAGCTAAGACCTACATAATAACTCTGCCCTGATGTAAGCTGCGGAATGCCTGATAGTCCTGTGAAATCGAACCATGATACTGTTGGCCAAATAGGAACATTTACTGCAATCTGATTAGCAAAAGTGGCAACTACATTCCCCGGACCGCCGCCCGAACCTGTTGCATCATAAACTATGACGTCTAAAGTCCAGTTAGCCGAACCGGCTGATGTTCTTGTAAGAGCTAAACAGATTTGATTAATAGTAAAGGGATAGATTGGCGGGGTTAATTTCATAGCAAATTTCCCAATCCCGTAACCCGCATTCCATCCAAAACCATTTTCCCAGGTATTGTCATCATATACAATTCCTCCCACACATTGAGCACCAATCAAACCCTCTGACCCTTTAATCAATGAAGGTTGTATAATAGTTGTTAAGTTTTGGTCATTAGAGCCTGAGCGGTTATCTGTTTGAGAAATTAAAATTCCTGAAAATAAGAATAAGAAGCTAAAAAGAATGGATATAAGTTTATTCATTTCCAACCTCATTTTTAAAATTTTTAAAAAAAGAGGAATGACAGAATAGAATAATATATATAAATTTAGCATCTTAAGTCAATGATAAATCTTATTCTTATTAAAATAGTGCAATTTTCAATACATATTTTTTTCACTTGTCCAAAATCTAACTAAATCCGTGAGCAGTATTTTCATACAATATTACGACATGGTTTAATTTATTTTTATATTAACAAAGAACGATTACTTTTGCTTACATAGTAATATAAGCATCACTATATCCCACAGGGATCCCTCTGGGATAATTTAATATAGTATTCACTAATTGTCAAGTTTTTGGTGAAAATAGTTGGATGTTAGGCACAATTGCGAGCGAAGCGTGGCAATCCCATCAATTTTAGCAGGATTTACAATTATAAGAAGTTAGATATCAGAGGTTAGAAGTTAGAAGAATCAATATGCAATTAGACCGGGATGTGAATAAAATGAACCGGAAATACCTTCAAGTATCACTTTAACTCTCTCATATCAGCGACAATAATTTGCTACCAAATTTTTCCCATAGCGATAATGGTTAACGATATAGTGAAGTTTTATTTTGATGAAAAAATGCCGATTCCGGCTCAAAATCGCAAATCTTAAATCAAAAATCTTACATTTTTGACGGCGTTATCTCCTTATACTGCAATGAGTTAACCCCTGTTTTTGAAAAACGATAACCCAACTTGATACTAACTTGAACCCAACTCCGGCACAACTTGAACCCAACTCCGACACAACTTGAACCCAACTCTGATAATTTCGAACTGCGCCTCCCCTGCTGCAGACAGGGATTGCGAATTATAAAGCTTTTTTATCAAAAAAAAGGCAGCCGGTTTACCAGCTGCCTTAATAATAATACGATTTCAGAGAGTATTTCGCCTGCCCTATTTACAATTAGGACATTTGTCCTTATTTCACGAGTACCATCTTCTTTACATCTGTGAAATTATCACACTCAATCCGGTAATAATATACACCGCTGGAATAAGCGGATGCATCCCAAAGTGCTTCATATGTTCCGGCTGATAATTTTTCATTTACAAGAATTGCTATTTCTTTTCCAAGAATGTCATATACAATGAGCTTCACATGAGATTGTATTGGAATTGAATAATTTATACTTGTAACAGGATTGAACGGATTTGGGTAGTTCTGCTCTAATGAAAATACTGATGGGATTTTATTATGGTTATTTTGATTTCCAACAAAATTTGTAATTATACACATATTCGGCAGTGTTGCCTGAACAGAACCTGTAGTTAAAGCTATACACCCATCAGTGGTAGTCAGGTCCTGGTGATTATGGAATACCCTTGTGGTTGATGTGGTTGTTGAAGCAACAGTGGAGCTTGTTGTATAGCTTGTATTGTTAAAACATACCTCAACTAAAAGGTTAGCACCACTGTATTGAAATGGAGTTTGTAAAGAAATATACTGCCAACCCGTACCTGAAACAATAAAATTACCGGAAAACACTTCCGTCCAGGCATTTGTAGAAAAACTGTTAATAGAGGTTAATGTTGTATTCTGCATTCTTATCTTAAATCCATTCATTACCTGGGGAACTGCAGAAAGTATATTATATCCCATAAGTAAAATGGAACAAGGAGCACCGCCTGTACCTATTTCATTTGCCAGGTAAAGCATATCGGTTTTCGAATCCATATAATATGTATAAAATGGATATTGAACAGGAATTACTCCGGAACCAATGCAGGTGGCAGGTAATCCTGAAGGATATACATATATAGTTGCTTTTACAGTATCATCATTTTTGTAAGTATCACTTGATAAAGCTGAAATTATTTTTATTGTAAAATTACCCGGGTCTGCAGGAATCCAGTTAAAGCTGACAGTATCAACTTCCCCCGCATTTAAGTTTAATGATGTTGTACTTAACTGTACACCGTTTATAACAAATTTCATTGGTACAGCCGGTTCATTTGAAGTACCAAGATTAGCTACTCTTGCCTTAATAACTCTTTGCTGGTCTGCAATAAATGTTGTGGGAAAATTTACAAATGGACCTACTGCAATATTATGTGCAGAAGAATTTACAGTTCCATCACCCCTTACACCAAGAGCTTTAAAGCTCCCGGAAAATTGAGACCATGACCCTGAGATGTAATTATACCCGACCCTAACAGGAGTAGTACCGCTTTCATCAACCCCAATATAGTGATTCGGCATTGTGTTTGGATCATAGCTGATACCAACATAATAGCTTCCATAGCTTAGCTGTGGAACACTTGAGAGAGCAGTGAAATCAAACCATGTTACCGCCGGCCATATTGGAACGTTTGCTGCAATCTTGTTTGGAAAATTTGCAATAAGGTTACCGGGACCGCCTGCCGGACCTGTTTCATCATAAAATACTATATCAAATGTCCAGCTAGCTGAACCGGCTGATGTTCTTGTAAGGGCCAGGCATACCTGGTTGAATGTGTACGGATAAGTCACAGGTGTTAACTTCATGACATATTTCCCAACTCCCATACCCGTATTAAACCCATATCCGTTTTCGAATGTGTTGTCATCATAAACAATACCGCCAATGCATTGAGCACCGATCAAACCCTCTGACCCTTTAATTAGCGAAGGTTGTATTACCGTAACCGGTGATTGATTACTAAAAGCTGAACGGCTTTCTGTTTGTGAGTATATAATTCCGGAAAAAAGGAATAGAAAGACAAAAGAAAGTAAAACAAGCTTTTTCATTTTAACCTCATTTAATATTTTTAAGAATAATTATTTGATTAATACCATTTTCTTTACATCTGTGAAATTATCGCATTCAAGCCTGTAATAATATACTCCACTTGAATAATTTGATGCATCCCATATTGTTTCATATTTTCCCGGTGATAATCTTTCATTTACAAGGATTGCTATTTCTTTGCCTAATGCATCATAAACAATGAGTTTTACATTACTGCTAACCGGCAATTGATAACTGATAATTGTTTCAGGATTGAATGGATTAGGATAATTCTGACCGAGTAAAAACTCTTTAGGTACGCCTGTCTGAATGTTTTTATTTACTCCAACAAATGGTGTTATAATAAAGCAAATATTAGGCAGCGTGCTCTGTTCTGAACCGGTTATAATATTAACACATCCATCGCCTGATGAAAGGTCCATATGATTGTGAAATACTCTGCCGGGAGAATTACTGCCCAGTATTACAGAGTTAGCAGTATAACTGCTGTTATTGAAACAAATCTCTACCAGCAGGTTACTACCTGTATAATAAAATGGATTCTGAAGGTTTACATATTGCCAATCTGTTCCCGGAACCGTATAATTCGCACTGAATACTTCAGACCATCCTGTTTGCGTAAATGAAGAAATAGATGATAGTGTTGTATTCTGCAGCTTTATTTTGAATCCGTTCATAACCTGAGGAGCAGCACTGTTTACATAAAAACCCATTTTGGAAATTATACCGGATTGTCCACCGGAGCCTATTTCTGCTGCTGTATAAAGCATATCGGTTTTGGAATCCATGTAATATGTATAAAACGGATATCCTATTGCAAATGATTCTGTTCCAATGCAATGTAAGTAAGTGCCGGGATAGACATATACTGTTGCTTTGACTGTATCATTAATCCTGTATTCATCAGCTGCAAGGACAGTAATTATTTTAATATTGAAGTACCCGGTATCCGGTGTTGTCCAGTTAAAACTAACTGAATCTATCTGCCCTGCCGTTAAATTTTTTGTTGTTGAATTCGCATATATATTATTAATATAAAACCTGACAGGTACCCCGGTTTCAGCAGATGTTCCTAAATTAGTTACTTTAGCTTTAATTGCATACTGCGTTGAATTTTTAAACACTGCAGGCAATCTAATAAACGGACCAGCTGAAATATCATGAGTATAATCTGGATTTGTTTGTGAGTAGATGGCTTCAGTAAATAAAATTGAGAATACTAAGAAAAAAAATATAAGTTTTTTCATTTCAAACCCCAATTTTTAAAAATTTTATAAATAGAGGAATGAGAGTATATTTTAATATGAGATATTTAGTAGTTTAAATCAATGATATATAATGTCTTATAGTAAATTAATGCAATAATTAAAATTTTGAAGCAGATGCAAAAAAGGCGGTATTAAATACACCGCCTTTCCTAATATCTATATGTTATATAACCTCAGTTATTTCACAAGACTCATCTTTTTAACTTCGTTAAAGCTTCCGCTTTCTATCCTGTAGAAATATATTCCTGATGATATACGTGAAGCATTCCATTCAATTTCATACTGCCCTGTTGTTAATTGTTTATTGAGCAATTCCGAAACCAATCTTCCGTTTATATCGTATATGGCTATCTTGACATTACCACTCTTCGGAATTTCAAATTTTACCGTGGTGGAAGGATTAAACGGATTTGGATAATTCTGATGAAGCTTGTATTCTTTAGCTGTATGCGATGTTATATTTTCAACTGATATAAGTGTTGAAAGGTCTATTTCAAACATCGAGCGGCCATGTGTACCTGCCACAAGTTTCTTTGTCGGCTGATGGTAATTTATATCGAACACTGCAGAATTTGGCAGTCCTGTTCCCAATACCTGCCAGCTTGCACCGGTATTTGTTGAATAAAACACACCAACATCACATCCGGCATATAATAATCCATCACGGTTATAATCAATAATAAATGAGTTAACAGGAACATTAGGCATGTTTGATGAAATATTAGTCCATACTGCACCGTAATTTGTTGTTCTGAAAATATGAGTATTATTTAAATCGAGATTATATCCGCTTAACGTTACATATGCAATAGCAGGGTTTCTTTTATCGCACACTACATCTGTTACATAACGCTGAGGAAGTGAACCTGTAATATCTGTCCAGCTTGCACCGGTGTTTGTGCTTACAGATACTTTCCAGTCATCGGTTCCAACATAAATAACGCGTAATGAATCAGCTTTAGGTGCAGTTGAAATACAGGTTATTGTTCCTAACCTTCCGTTACCGGGTCCGCGTGTTAAATCAGGACTAATTGCAGTCCAGTTGGTACCCCTGTTTGTTGTTTTGTGTAATTTATAACTTCCAAAATATAAGACTGAAGGGTTAAGTAAATCCATTGTATAAGGTGATGACCAGTTTGTTCTTGAAAGGTCTAATCCGTTCTGAATACCTACATAAGAATTTCCGCCGTTTGTGCTTCTGCCAATACCGCCATTTTGATATTCAGCATACATAACATTTGAGTTGCTGTAATCAACAAGGCAATAAAATCCATCACCGCCGTAAAACAATTCCCAGTCCATAGTCAGCCCTGTTTTTGTACCTACAGTTCCATTATCCTGTGTTCCGGTATATTTTCTTTGAGGCAGCAGGTAATCAATTGTAGAAGCATATGTCTGGCTTAAAGGCAGGTCATAGCTTTTCAGCCAGCTTGAACCGCCGTCAGAACTTGTAAAAAGACCGCCGTCATTACCGTTTACAAATTTATTCGTAGCCGCCGGGTTTATCCATAATGTATGCTGGTCAGGATGCTGCTGGTCAAAAGTACCTGAATATGAATTAGTAATATTTATCCAGCTTGTTCCGCCGTTAATTGTTTTGTATATATCAATATCTCCGCAGTATACAATATCAGGATTTACCGGGTCAACCTTTATTAAACCAAAATACCATCCGAAATTCGAAAATTCACCGGGCAGTATTCCATCAGGCATTTTTGTCCATGTGCCGCCTTTATTTGTTGAGCGGTAAAAACCTTCAAAAACATTGTCATGTGAATATGAAGACGGGTTATTGGTTTTTCTGTATAATGCATAAACAATGTTCGCATTAGACGGTGCAACAGCAAGACAAATTCTGCCGATATTTGCGGCAGGAACAGGCAATCCTGTTGTTAATCTAACCCAGTTAAGTCCTGCATTGGTTGATTTAAAAACACCGCTTGAAACACCGGCAGCATGCCTGAAGGAAGGCCCTCTTAACCTTTCAAACATTGCGGCATAAACTATGTTAAGGTCAGTATGGTCTACTATGACATCAATAGCACTCGTTGAATCATTCATGAAAAACACTTTTTGCCATGTAGCACCGGCATCAGTTGATTTGTAAACTCCCCTGTCCGGTCCTTTAGAATATAATCCACCTGCTGCAGCGGTATATATAAGATTGGAATTCATCGGATGAACAGTAATAGCTCCGATGTGGCGGGAGTTCTCAAGACCTGATAAAGCCCATGTTTCTCCTTTGTTAGTGGATTTAAGCAAGCCAAAACCAGCATATGAATCTGTACTTGTATTAGCTTCACCTGTTCCGCAATAAACTATATTGCTGTTATTAGGGTCCATAGCCATTGCACCTATTGAAAGACTTGCCCAGCTATCTGTTTTTGTAGTAAAATTTATTCCACCGTTTGTAGATTTTTAAACTCCACCAACAGCTCCGCCAATTAATATGATATCAGGGTTAGCAGGGTCAACTGCCATTGCTGTAATCCTTCCTCCGATATTATATGGTCCGCATGCTGTCCAGTTCAATACTTCTGCGGGATTATCTGAAGCCATCTTGTTTTTATATTCAACGGCTTCTAAATATTTATTATAAGGAATATCAGCATTAGGATAAGCCCTTTGTGTAAAAAACCATTCGCTTGGCTCATATTTTTTTTCTATATTCCTGTAATTTTTATTTATTACAGTTGTTTGTTCTTTTCCATTAAAGAAAAAGAGCGAAACAAAAAAAACTGCAGTGAGAATCGCTGCAGTTAAATACTTTTTTGTAAACATTTTTGGAAAATTATAATTTAAATTATTTTACTTTAATTCTTTCAACACCGTACACTTGTTTTGTGGACACACTCTGAACAAATATTGTTATGTAACATTCATCAGGATTCCATGTATTTTCAATTGTGAACGGTACATTCACAGTAGTAGTTTGTCCCTGAGCAAGGGTTACTGCCTGTCCATCAGAACCGGTAACCATATATCTCATAACATCATCAAATTCTTTTATACCGTTTGGTGCAGTTATATACTGTATGTTTGATTCGGATATTATTACGTGAAGCACATTATCAGTAGCAGCTAATGCCGATAACGGCAGCAAATAAGCTGATATTGTGCCTGTATCTGCCACCGGGTCGAAAGTTTTATCAATTCCAATACTAAGACTTACAGGCTGGCTAAGTTCCGAGTTGAACTTGGCTGTCCATTCTGAAGTACTGAATTGACCGCTTTCAGCACCATTAATTCTTCCCTGCGGATTAAAAAATATTTCATAATAGCTTATCCTCGCATTATTTTGAGTAACATTTGCCCTGTATAAAGAATCCTGGTTATAAGGATTAGTTGTATGAAAGCTTAAAATAATAATATTAGTATCATTTGTTGTAACTCCGCCAAGTGAATTAATTTGGTCAAGATACGCATGTGCAGGAATGCATGGAATACATCCTGAATTTGTAAAGAATTCAAATAATACTTTTTTCCCTACACTGGGAGGATTAAAAATCGGATTTTGTGGATTATCGTTACTTTCACATCCGTTTAAATATGTAAAAGATAAAGCAAGAACCACGAGTAATATTTTAATTTTTGTATTCTTCATATTAGTTAAAATTATTAATTACAGTTAAACGGAAGCCGTTAAAAGGATTAACATATCTGCAGATTCCGCTTGAGCATTTTAATCCGCCTCTTTCTGTTCCGTAAAATAAAGATATACTATTTGCTGAGCTGAACTTATAAGTTACTTCAGCACTTGCCCATTTCTTTTTACCTGATGCATCTTCTTCATCTGTTGAAAATTCAAAATTCCCGTTTACTATGATATCCGGTGAACGTGATATAGAAAGCGAGAAAAAGTGATTGGAAAATTTTCTTAAATCTTCATTTGCGTTAAATGTTCTGGCTGAATTATATACCCACTGCTGCTCTGCCATTAACTTAACACTATATACCTTTTTGAAGTCATGCATTATTTCCAGAGGTATAGTAACCGTTCTTATCTTATCGGATGCTGCCGGATTTTCAATGGCATATAATACCGATGATTGACGTGCAACAGCAATTTTTATCTTTGTATTTTTTTTATAATAATATTCAGCTTCAAGATATGCTTCCCAATATGGTGAGAATGCATCGTTTGTTGAAGGAATAAAGTTATCTGTTCTATCTACTCTTTCATACTTAACAAGAATTCCGGGATTGGAATCTACATAATCATAATGCCTGCTTGATAAAGACAGGTTGAGATTTAAAGATAGATTATCCTTCGGAGAATAAAATGCATCAACCTGGAAACCTACTTCATCGTTAAAATCAGTAATATGAGGATATCTTGTTAATAAAGTCCATGTATATTCCTTAACTCCTGTCGGAGGATTCTGAAACGGAAGTGTTTTAGTTGGGTTTGTTGCACTTCTCTCATTAGGAGTAGTTAAATTGAATCTGTAATTTTTGTAATCAATTGTTACACCTAAGCTGGGTCTTGTAAATGTCAATGATGCAAAAGCACCATCTCCGCGTGGTGTTAACGGCTGGGTAAATAATGTGTTTGGCAACGTTATTGTTTTCTTATTTGCATATGTTCCATATAAATCAATTGATTTATAGTTAAACCCTAACGTAGCTTCAAACAATTCCGCTTTTATATCTGTTGAAATTGTACCGGATGGTATATTTCCGGTCGCGGTTAAATAAGAACCGCCGATTGTAAATAAACGCAATGGCGAAAAGCTGAAATTACCTGAACGTATAGTATATTTTTCAACTCTCCCGGGATTAAGATAATCATTATATTCTAGGTCACCGCCCATTATGGTCCCATTAAACTGGACTTTGTTCCAGTTTCTTTTAAAGTTTAGTCTTAAACCGTCAAGCTGAGTATTAAAACCCAGTCCCCTGTTTTCAAATGCATTTAACACTAAGCCTCTTTCATAGAGGTCATAAAAATTTCCTGCCCTTACGGTAAAATCTTCTTTTTTATATTCAATAAATCTTCTTGAAATTCCTTTAACGCTTGTCCCAAATTCTATTGGTGCATCATATTCATATCTTACACCAAACAGAAAATCATTGACAAACAGCCTGACATCACCAAGCTCTTCGAAATACTCTTTTGTATTTGAAGTAGTAATGGTATTTTCTTTTCCGTTTCCATAACGCAGCAAGTTTGAAGCGGAAACTTTTACGTTTAATTTTAATTGTGAATATGTAATACCTGAAAATACGAATGCTGCCAGTAGAAACAGGTATAATGCTCTTTTAATCATGGCAAGATTATTTTAGAAATATTATTTGGATTCTTTTATTACTTTTATAATGTCTTCTTCAAGCTTTGATTCATCACCGGCAATAAATCCCGAGTATGTTTTAACAACTTCACCTTTTTTGTTAAGTAAAATTGAAAACGGCAGGTTCTGCCCCCCATATGTTTCAAATACTTTTTTATCGGTATCTAACAGAACTGTGAACTTGTAGTTTTTTGATTCTATATATGATTTAACTTTACCTACGCTTTTTGTATCATCATTGTTAACTGCAGCGTAAACAAATCCTGAATCCTGGTATATTTTATATATCTCACTTAGATTTTTCATTTCTTCTTTGCAGGGAATACACCATAAAGCCCAGAAGCTTAACATAACAGGACCTTTTTCGAGCAATTGTGTCAGCTTAACTGAATTTCCATCAAGGTCGTTAAGGTCAAAATCATATACCTGCGAATTTGTAAATTTAGCAGAAAAGAAAAATACTGCTATTAGTATTATTGATAATTTTTTCATTGTATTAAAAAAATATTAGAGAATATTGTTATTTTAAAAATTTAACTTTACAGCACACACTCATTACGATCTGAAAATTGCAATCAATAAAGCAGTTATTACTATATTTGCAAGAGCAAGAGGAAGCATTACCTTCCATCCCAGATTCATCAACTGGTCATATCTAAATCTTGGAATTGACCATCTTACCCATATAAAGAATACAATCATAGCAACAACTTTAATTACAAATGTGAAAACCTGTAATAAACTGACAACAAGCGGCGGTAAACCAAATGTTTGTAAATATGGGAACTGCCACCCGCCAAGGAATAATGTAACAATCACAGTTGAAGAAACAATCATGTTCGCATATTCAGCAAGAAAGAACAAAGCAAACTTCATGCTTGAATACTCTGTATGATAGCCGCCAACAAGCTCAGGTTCCGCTTCAGGCAGATCAAACGGAGCACGGTTTGTTTCCGCAAATGCCGCTACAAGAAACGTAATAAAACCAATCGGCTGAAGAATAATATTCCATTTCCATCCAAACTGATGCAAAACGATATCCTGTAAGCTTAAGGAGCCTGTCATAAGTATTACTCCCACAACAGAGAGCCCCATAGAAAGCTCATAGCTTATCATCTGTGCACTTGAACGCAATCCGCCAAAAAGTGAATATTTATTATTTGAAGACCATCCGCTGAGAGTTATACCATAAACCCCAAGAGATGTCAATGCAAGTATGTAAAGTATTCCAATATTTACATCAGCAATTTGTAATCTTATATCCCTGCTAAAAAGATGTATAGAGTCTCCGAAAGGTACAACTGCAATAGTACATAATGCTACAAAAATTGAAATCATTGGAGCAAGTGTGTGTATTGGTTTAGTTGCCTTAGCCGGAACAATATCTTCTTTAAGCAAAAGCTTTAACACATCAGCAATTGGCTGAAGAAGTCCTGCCGGTCCAACCCTGTTAGGTCCGATTCTGTTTTGAATTAAAGCAGAAATTCGTCTTTCAGCATAAACGGAGTAAGCAACACCCGTAAGTATAACTATAATTACAAGTGTTATTTTAATTGTAGAAGTAATTATTAATTCGGTAATCAAGAATTAACCTTCCGATAATTTATTTTTCAAAAAATTAATTTTTTCTACTGGTGTTGGGTCAATTTTATTTAATATAGCGAGATAAAAGCTAACCCAATCACCCAAATAAACTAGGTCAAAAATTCTTTCAAGCTTTGTCTCTCCCTCCCCGTCAAGCTCTATTAAAAGAGCCGATAAAGGAGCAATAATATCAAGTGTGATATCCATGCGTTTAAGGATTTGCGGCTGGTCGTCTTTATCTCTGAAAGCAAGTATTGCAAAATATTTTAAAAGCGATGGATTTTCCTGCCATCCAACTATCTCGTTATGATTCATTTCCGGAAGATAGTTGCCAAAAGCAACGGTTTTTGAATTCTCATTTAACTGTCCGCGCCACCTTAAGTTTACAATATCTAATAAATCCGTTGAAGAATAAAGGATAGGAATTTTCCCCTGTAAATACATTGCAATTTTAAATGCATTATTTAAATTCTCATCCGGTATTTTGTATATATTACAGCGGTTTTTAACCCTGTTAATAATGGCTGAAATATCTTTGCTTTTATCTTCTATAAAGCCAAGCTTTGTCATTAAGATAAGCAGGGGAAAGAATGAATATGCAAGTGCTGCACGCGGCTGGTATCCTTTTGGTGTTTTTATTAATAAAATACCGTCGCTTTCTGCTAATACGGAAACATTGCCTCCCGATGAAATACAAACCATCTTACATTTTCTTTTCTTTGCTTCATCATATGCTGCTAATGATTCTTCAGTATTACCCGAGTAACTTGAAATTATTACAAGTGAATTTTCATCAGCGAAAGCCGGCAGTGTATAGTTCCTGTTTACATAAACCGGTATTTTTATTTCATACCATAAACAGCTCCTCAACAGGTCTCCTCCAATTGCCGAGCCGCCTAAACCTGATATTATAATATTCCTGACATTCTTCAGGTTGTCTGTCACCTGTATACTGTTCCCTATCAATTGTGCTTCCTGCACCTGGCTGCTGAAGTTTGATATTACATCAAACATTCCGGAATTATCATATTGTTCTATTTCTTTTTGTGTCATCATAATTCTTTAATGATATAAATAAATTAATTATTTTTAATATATCTTTTTTATAATCTTATTATAGGAACGTTCAAGTAACTCCTTCACCTCAGAGACACTGTTCATTGTAAGAGCTTTTGCAGCAACCTTCTTTGCCTCATCATATTTAAGTAATGTGATAAGACGTTTTGTTCTTAAAAAAGATGTTGTTTCCACACTCAGCTCATTTACTCCCATTCCAATTAACAGCAAGCTTGAAAGGGGGTCTCCGGCCATTTCACCGCAAACATTCAGACCAATTTTATTTCTTTCGGCACTTTTTATGATTATATCAATTGCTCTCAGTACTGCAGGGTCAAGCCATTGATACAATTCTGAAACAAAAGAACTGTCCCTATCGGCAGCCAGTATATACTGGGTTAGGTCATTTGTTCCGATACTGAAAAAATCAACTTCCCTGGCAAATAAATCAGGCATAAAAACTACTGATGGAACCTCGACCATAATTCCAAGCTCGATATTCTGATTGAACGGAATATTCTTTTCTCTCAGCTCATGTTTCATTTCATCAACATAAACCTTAATTTTCCTGACTTCATCAATAGTTGTAATCATCGGAAACATAATTTTAATATTCCCAAAGTTTGAAGCCCTGAGCAATGCCCTTAACTGAGCCCTGAAAATATCCGGCTTATCCAGGCATATTCTTATACCTCGCCAACCCAGAAAAGGATTCGCTTCTTTCTGAGATTCCGGTAATATTTTATCCCCGCCAATATCAAAAGTCCTGATTATTGCATCTTCGGGGTATAAACGGTCTGCTATTAATCTGTATTGTTTATATTGTTCTTCTTCTGTGGGAAATTCTCCGGATTCAAGAAACATATGTTCGGTACGGTACAGCCCCACACCGCACCCTGCATGCGTTAATATGTAGTCTATTTCTTTGTTAAATTCAAGATTTACAGTAAGCTTTATATCTTTGCCGTCTTTGGTTCTCGAAGGTACTTTTTCGACTTCACTTAGAGTTTTTTCGTATTCTTCGTATTTTAATATAAGATTTTTATATTTAGTAACGGTACGGCCTGAAGGGTTTTTTATTACCAGGCCTTTGTAACCGTCAATTATTATATAATCATCCTGGGAGATATGAATTGATATATCATTCATTCCAACAACAGCAGGCACATTAAGTGAACGTGCAATAATTGCTACGTGGGAATTTGTTCCCCCAATATCTGTGGCAAAACCGAGTAAGTTTCTGTTGCTAAATAGAATTGTATCTGCAGGCGTGAGGTTTCTGGCAATAACAATTGAGTTTTCATCTATCTTGGAAAATAATTTCTTCTTTATCATATTGCGGAGAACCCTGTGTTTTACATCTTCAATATCCGCAACTCTTTCTCTTATATAATCGTCATTTGAAAGCAATAGCTGCTGTTCAATATATTTTATTTCAGCGTCAAAAACTACATAAGCAGATTTTTTTTCCTGCGATATTCTTTTTCTGACTTGTGTGTGCAGCACATCATCATCAAGAAATTGAAGGTGGGCTTCAAATATTAAAAGGCTTTTTTCATCCAGCTTTTCTTTTGCAAGCTTGTATATTTTATGAAGCTCTTTTTTTGATTGTTCAATTGCCTGTTCGTAATCTATTATTTCTTTTTCAATATCTATATCACCATCTGTTGGTATATAAGCAGGTGACTCTGATTTGTATACAAAAGGTTTCCCTATCGAAATTCCTTTCGATGCCGGTAAACCTTTATATATTTCTTCTTTAATTGTAATCGTCATGTTATTTAGCATTCACACTTTCGATGGAATGTTTATCACAACTCTCCAAAACCTTCTTCGAAAAATTTTGTTATTTCAGCCGCGGCTTTTGATTCATCCGGACCATCAAAAGTTAACGTTACAGTTGAACCATATTCAGCTGCTAAAGACATTACGCCAATTATACTTTTCCCGTTAATCTGGAATCCGTCCTTTATTATATAGAAATCTGCTTTAAATCTTGAAGCAATTTTCACGAGTAATGAAGCAGGCCTTGTATGCATTCCTGCTTTATTCATAATTTCTACTTCCTTTTTTATCAATAGTTTCTGTTCAATAAAGTATTAGAAAAATAGTTCAGTTTACTTTTCCCTTCAGTACTGTCAATCATAGCAAGACAATCATTTGCTTTTTCAGTGAAATATTCGACATCTTTCTTGGCGTAATCTTCAACTTTTAATCTTCTGTATATATTAATAACTTCTTTTATTTTCCCGGCAGCTTTATCATCTGAATTATAAATATCTTTCAGAATCTCTCTTTCACCGTCATTGGAAAGCTCCAATGCTTTCAGATATAAATATGTTTTTTTCTTTTCAAGTATATCGCCGCCTATCTTTTTGCCAAACTTCTCTTCATTTGCAATAACATCAAGCAAATCATCCTGTATCTGGAACGCTAATCCTAAATTTTCTGCATACCCGCTAATTGCAAGCAAGTCTTTCTCATTTGCATTAGCAATAATACATCCCATCATAGCAGCAATACGCAGCAGCTCAGCCGTTTTTTTCCTTATCATATTCATATAATCTTCGAGAGTTACATCTGTTGAAGTTTCATATTCCTTATCCAGTGCCTGTCCTTCGCATACTTCTATTACACCATCAGTAAATGCTTTTACAACTTCATCAAGCCGCCCGGTTCTGGTATTTAACAATGACCGGTATGATAAGCCGATAAGTTCATCGCCAACAAGTATTGCAGTATTAATATCCCACTTTTTGTGAATAGTAACTTTATTTCTCCTGGTATCGGCATTATCCATAATATCATCATGAACAAGGGTAAAGTTATGCAATATTTCAACTGCTATTGCAGCATTTAATGCATCATCAACCGTACCGCCAAAAGTTTCACAGCAAATTAACAATATTAAAGGACGTATTCTTTTCCCGCTGCCATCCATTATATAATTTAACGGAATAAATAATGTATGCGGGTATTGTTTTTCGGAAAAATATGACCTTTTTGTTTGTGTCTGTAAATAATGAGAAAGAGCTGTATCAATCTTAGCCCTGTATTCATCAAAAAGTGCTTTGTAGTCAGTCAATTATATTTTATAAAGTTGATGTTCCTGATTTAAATTTATGTTTCAGAAAATCCTCATCGTTCTTCCAGTTTTTCCTTACTTTAACAAATAACTCAAGGAAAACACTCTTACCGAGAAAATCTTCTATCTTTTTCCTTGCATGCTCACCCAAACGCTTTATCTTGGAACCTTTGCTGCCAATTATTATTTTCTTCTGCGAATCTTTTTCAACAATTAAGCTTGCTCTGATAAAATCTTTTCCGCGTTCACGTTCCTTATAATCATCTATATCTACAAATACCGAAAAAGGGATTTCTTCGCTGTACATCATTAGCACTGTTTCTCTGATCAATTCTGCAACAAAGAATCTTTCCGGCTGTGATGCAATTATTTCTTCATCATAATAAAATTCGTGTTCCGGTAAATATTTTTTTATAAGTTCTACAAGCTCTGCTACATTAAAGTTTTTATATGCTGATAAAGGTATAATTTCATCAAATTTGAAATTTGTTGATATATCACTTATGATATGTAATACAACTTCATTAGTAATAAGGTCTATTTTATTTATAACACAAAACAGCTTATGGTTTTCTAATTGTGTTTTATAAGTATCGAATACCTCCTGTAAATAATCCCTTGAATAACTTGCTCCATCAACCACAAGAATTACAACATCTGCCTCAATAAATGAGCTTTCAATCTCCTTTTTCATATAAACCTGGAGCTTATATTTAGGGTCGAGGATTCCCGGAGTATCCGCAAAGACTATCTGTACATCATCTTTAGTATAAATACCAAATATTTTATTACGCGTTGTTTGCGGTTTTGGCGTAACAATAGAGAGCGATTGCCCCAGCATCGAGTTTACAAGGGTTGACTTCCCTGCGTTTGGTTTGCCAATTATAGCTGTGAATCCTGCTTTTTTATTCATTTTCATGTAAAATTACGCATTTTATATGGTAAATTCAATTAATAACAAGTTTTTAAAATTAATGATTTAATAATTTTTTGGATGTAATTATTATAACAAATTTTTTTATAAAATATGAATTATTTAATTGTTGAATTTATATATTGATATATACAAAGAGATAGGTATTTTTGTAATGATATATTTGAATTTTTATATAATAATATAAGTTATCAAATAAACAATAATTTTTATGGACTTAGAAATAACTGAAATACATAATCTTCCCCAGGATGAACTTAAACATAGAATTGAAAGCAAATTAAAACATTACCAGGATAGTTATTCCATGTACATAAGCAATTATTCTTCAGAGTGGGAAGGCAACACAGGATATTATACATTTTTTGTACTTGGTACAAAAATGAATGCTGTAATCGATATAAAACCGGATAAAGTTGTTATAGAATCTAAACTGCCTTTAATTGCGATAATGCATAAAAGAAAAATAGAAGAATTGCTTAGAAATAATATAAAAGAGATTATAAGGGGGAGCTGAAATTCATATACGTATGACAAATGTCTAATTACAAATCAGTGCTGTCCCGTTTAAAATTGTTAAAGGTTCATAAGTATTAAATAAATATAATTCTTACACGTTCTTTTCATAAAATCGATTTGAATTTTGCTTGCTGATTTTTAGTTTTATTTTGGA
>RPQH01000082.1 GCA_003820375.1 Ignavibacteriota bacterium | reverse complement strand
CTACCGGATTTTTCACATAGCGATAATGGTTAATGCTATAGTGAAGTTTTATTTTGATGAAAAATTGGCGATTCCGGCTCAAAATCGCCATTTTATTCATAGTATCCCAATGAATTTGACGGCGTTATCTCCTTATACTGTAAAGAGTTGACCCCTGTTTTTCAAAAACGATAACCCAACTTGATACCAACTTGAACCCAATTCCGGCACAACTTGAACCCATCTTTGCTCTGTTTTGAACCCAACTCCGATTTTTTGTCGGTAGCACATCATGTCAAGCCGACTGCCGGAGGTAATCACGTAAAGTCGCAAAGACGCAAAGGTGAATAATAATAATAGATGACAGGCAAGAAGTCACATTATCAATTAAGATTGAAGAATGAAGAATTGCAGGTTGGAAGATTGGAAGATTAACAATTGCATATAGACAAGTCGTAGATCCCGAAGTAGCGAAGCGGACATCGGGAGGGTTACTGAAATTGGTACGGATATACAGAAATTATAGAATAGATTACTTTAATAACTCCAGACTTTGATTAACGAATTACCCCTTGAAAACTCCAATTAAACACAGCGTTTTATAATAATGAAAATTTTAAATTAACCCTTTTTCAAATAACAAAGGATTCCCGTACTGCCAGTGTCACTCATAGATAATCTTTTACATAAGAATAATCATTAATCGAGGACACTGGCAGAATAAGTACAATCTTTAATTACCCATTTCTTTTAATTTCAAATTTTGGACAAAGATTGTTCAGTTTCAAATGGGTTTTTTTAGTTTATTGCAGTTTAGATATTCCGGTTAATTGCAGCTCACCTTTATTCTGTCGGTGTCCTCATATTTCCGAGTTTATAAAAAATTATAGTAATTTATAATTCTTATTTACTTACATCAATCTTCTTGAGTGACACTGACAGTACTTTAATTTGTGATTAATTTGAGATAGGTAAATTATTAATCTACTAAAATTCTTCATTCTTAATGAAAAGCTGACAGCATACATAAAGGGTTATAAGTAAATTAAAAGGGCTGCCTTAAACTGACAGCCCTTTTTAAAAAGATTCTCTTTTTCTCTTTATTAGTGATAACACGAATACAGGAGGATTTTATTTATCCTCCGATTTGTATTTATCATTGTTATGAATACAATATTTTATGATGGGTTGTTACCTATAGAATATCCTCCTTACCATTTTAGTAAGTTCACTACATTTATAAAAACAAAAAATATTTTTATAAGTTCTTTATTATAGAAAAATTATAGAAAATATATTATTACTTTAATAAAACAAGTTTCTTCGTATCAACAACTACACCATCAGCAATTAATTTATAAAAATATAATCCGCTTGAATAATTTGTACCGTTCCATTCAACTTCATATGTCCCGGGTTTCTTCTGTTCATTTACAAGTGTTGTGACTTCCTTCCCAAGGATGTCAAATACTGCAAGCTTGACAAACACACCCCGTCCTCCGATATCCGCTAACGCTCCATCGGAGTCCACCCCTCTCGAGAGGGGAATCTGATAGCGGATTTTTGTTGATGGATTGAAGGGATTGGGATAGTTTTGGTATAACTCAAATCTATCCGGTATGTTCGATGAAATTGGGTTAACGCCTACAAACTGGGAATATTTGATTGTGGCGTAATCATAGTCAGAACTGATGCCGCTGCTGCCTAAGCTGCTTCCTGAAACTATAACATTATTTTCTTTATCCAATACAATATCATAAGCATTATCTCTAAGTCCTCCAATAGGTCCATCATAATTCATTACCCATAAAATATTTCCATATTGATTATATTTGATGGTACAATAGTCACTATTATTTTGAGCCCCGCCTCCGTAAGTTGAACCTGTAATGTAAATATTATTAAATGAATCTGTGACAAGATTACCTCCAACATTGTATCCACCATGTAATCCGCTGTATCTTCCAGTCCAGAGTATTTCTCCCTTCGAGTCGTATTTTATTGTAAATATATCTGAAATTATCATATCGCTGATATTTCCTGTAACAATGATATTATCTTTAGAATCAACACAGATACCTCTGGAAGCATTACTGGTTCCAAATCCATCATAAATACGTGACCATTTGAACACTCCATTGGAATCATATTTTACTGTCAAATAAAAGGAACCCACTGCTCCAAAGTATGTATATCCCGTTACACATACATTCCCTTTAGAATCTAAAGCTATAGATTGTGGATATCCATATTGAGCATTAACCGGTAAATATCTTCTTGACCAGGCAGTGTCTCCATTGGGCTTATATTTAATAATGAAATTATATTTATAGCTTGAACCTATAGCATAAATATTGCCATATTTGTCTACTGTCATGTCTTGCGGTAAATCATGTTGATTTTCCGGACCATTGTATTTTCTTACCCACAATGAATCTCCGTTTTGTGAATACTTTATTATTACATAATCGTCACCGCTGTAATTAGTATGGTAATTCACTATCACAACAGGATTATTTTCACGGTCTAACAATATTTTAAAACCGTTATTTGCACTAATATTATTAAGTGTATCAAGCTTGCATATAATTTTCCATTGCTGAACACCATTATTATTATACTTAATTATTGGGACTCCATGCTCTGAGTTTCCTGTTACATAAATATTTCCGGATGTATCTATTGCTAAGGAATGTGCGCCCTGAATATTATAAGTATCGGAATATTTTTGTATCCATTGCTGAACCCCCTGTGTATTATATTTTATTGTACAAAAACATGAATGGTTATTTTCATTTCTGCTGCGGCCTGTTATAATAATATTATTAAATTTATCAATACCTATGTTGCCCGGTTCATCATTACTATTATTGGGTCCGATGTATCTTGCCACCCACTCTTGAGTTACCTGGGCAAATGATATATTTATTGCACAAAAAGAAATAAATAAAAAAGTAAAAATCTTTTTCATGATATAATCTTTTATTTAAGTAAAATCATTTTCTTCGTATCAATAACCACATCATCTGCAATCAGTTTATAAAAATATAATCCGCTTGAATAATTTGTACCGTTCCATTCAACTTCATATGTCCCGGGTTTCTTCTGTTCATTTACAAGTGTTGTGACTTCTTTTCCGAGTATGTCATATACTACAAGCTTGACAGACACACCCCGTCCTCCGATATCCGCTAACGCTCCATCGGAGTCCACCCCTCTCGAGAGGGGAATCTGATAGCGGATTTTTGTTGATGGATTGAAGGGATTGGGATAGTTTTGGGAAAGGGAGAATTTGTCTGGAATTTCATTATTCAAATTTCCAGTTGATGTTAAATATGGAATAATACAGATATTCGGAAGATATGCCTTTGGAGAACCTGTTGTAAATTGAACGCACGCATCTCCTGATATGTACCCAATAGATTGATGCCAAACCTTTGCATATGACTGTTGAGTACTTGCTACTGTTGAACTCCCAGCAAAATTTGAGTTATTGTAACATATTTCAATAAGTAAATTATTGCCAGTATAATAAAACATCGGATTTAAAGTAATAAATTGCCAACCAGAACCGGGAACAGAATAATTACCGTTATACACTTGTGTCCATCCGGATGATACAAAACCTGTAAGATAACTTAATGTTGTATTTTGCATTCTGATACTTAAACTATTCATAACTTGTGGATAAGGATATATAATGTTAAAAGCAAATTTCCAAATATTAACAGGTCCTGTCCCGACCTGTGCGGTTGTATATAATAACTGTGTTCTTGCATCTGGCCATCCTGTAGTGAAAGGATAAGTCACTTGTTCTGTACCAGTTCCATAACAATAAGCTAAAACTCCGGATTGGTAAACTATGACTTTAACTGTAATAGTATCATTCATTCTAAATTGATCTGTTACTAAAGCGGAAACAATCTTTAATGTTTTAGTTCCTGTATCTGTTGGTGTCCAGTTAAATGTTGCTGAATCTACTGATATTGCATTTAAATTTATATTGGTTGAGTCAACCTGAGTACCATCAACAAAAAACTTTATTGGTACATTTGTTTCATTCATTGAACCAAGATTGGTAACTTTTGCTTTAATGGTTTTTTGCGTACCTGCATTAAAAAATGCTGGCAAGCTGAGGAATGGATAAGTACAAAGATTATGAGTATAGTTTTGTCCTATCCCACTGCATCTAATACCCAAAGCTTTTGTACTACCTCCTCCAAAAGGTGACCATGTTCCTGAAGAATATGAGTATAATTCTCTATTAGGAGTGGTTGTGCTCTCATCGTATCCCACAAAATGAGAACCTTGATTCGGAGTAGAATCCCAGCATATTGCTATATAATAACTGCCGCCGTTAAGAGGGGGTATTGTTGTTATACCTGTAAAATCAAACCACGAAACAGTTGGCCAAACAGGAACACCAATCGCAGTTTGGTTTTTGATAGAGGCAACTAAATTTCCCGGAATGCCAATTTCACCGGTTGTATCATAAACTTCAATATCAAAGGTCCAGTCAGCAGAGCCTGATGCCCATCTTGTTAAAGCAAAACATATTTGGTTAATTTTGTATGGGTAAATTGGTGGTGTCATTTTCATTGCCAATTTTACATCACTTGGTCCATTTCCTATCCCATTTTCAAATGTGTTATCATCATATACTATACCCCCAACGCACTGAGGACCAATCATTCCTTCATTTCCATAAAAAATCATATCTTTATTTGCCATATAAAATGACTGGGGATAGATTGAGCATATAGTAATTGAGAAAAATATAATTAGTAAAATTAGTTTTTTCATTATTGTTTACATTATTTGAGATATTTTCGGGAGGAGTAATTTATCAGCAGAAAGAGTATTTAATATCTCTTTTATTAATGGATTATTATATTTCTGATAATCTTTTGTTTTTATTATAAGTTCTTTGAAATTATCTTTTTATCTTTTACTTCATTCACACCTTTCCTTTTTATTGCAGGAAAAATGGTTTATATTTGATATTGTATTTTTCGTAAACTAAAGAGATACCCGCTTTCGCGGGTATGCGAGGCTTTCGCGGGTATGTGTTAAAATGATAATTCCTTATCAAAATATTTCTCCAAAAATTGACCCGTCGGTTTTAATTGCTGCCGGTGCTTTTATTATTGGAGATGTGGAAATTGGAAAAGATTCAAGCATCTGGTTTAATGTGGTTGTCCGCGGTGATGTGAATTATATCAGGATAGGGGAAAGAACCAACATACAGGATTTGACTATGGTTCATGTTACATACAAGAAATTCCCAACATTCATAGGAAATGATGTATCAATAGGGCATAGTGCGGTAATCCACGGATGCAGAATAAACGACCATGTTGTAATCGGGATGGGTGCTAAAATCCTTGATGATGCCCTTGTAAGCTCTAATTCCATGGTTGCAGCGGGCTCTGTGGTCAAGGAGAGGTTTATAGTGCCCGAAGGAACGCTGGTAGCGGGTGTTCCGGCAAAGGTTGTAAGGGATTTAAGACCTGAGGAGATAGAGAAAATCCATCAGAATGCTAAAAATTACCTGTATTATATAGAGCAATACAGAAAATATAATGATGGGAAGGGATTTCAGCAATTTAAATAGCCAAGCATCTCCACGAAAGTGGAGATCCCGGCGATGGAACGATGGATTTCCCGATTACTTGAAGAGTTTCCCGCTTCCGCGGGAATGCATTTTATAATCAACACTTGACAAAAACCCATTTTTTATATAATTTTAACCGATTGAAAAAGCAATATTTTGCGTTTTTGCTCAATATTACACAAATTGAAGATACTACTGTCTGCAATTGAAGAAAAAGGCCATAAAAAAACAAGAGTTACCGTCGGAAACACAAATTTTAATAAGGAATTTTCACCCTGCATTGAAACCTCCCGTTTCTAAGTTAATGATTTCCAATAAGATAAATTATGTCTTCAGGGAAGAGAACTGCATATTGAAATTTTTGGAACTGAATCTTGTTAATAATAGTACTATAAAGAAGGTGAACAAGACATATCTGAACCATGACTACTACACAGATATTATCACCTTTTTATATGAGCAAAACAAAAAAACGTTAGAAGGGGAAATCTTTATATCTCTTGATACTGTTAAAGTGAACGCTAAGGAATTTGGTACTTCTTATAAAGAGGAATTCCTGAGAGTGGTTATTCATGGCTGTTTACACATGGCAGGATATAAGGATAAGAAAAAACAGGAAATTAAATTAATCAGGGAAAAGGAAGAACAATACTTATAAATGTACTACGATAAGATAATTGAAATTATAGTATTTCTTTTGAGAGAGCTTCAGAACAACAAGCAGTTAAGTGAAGTTGATCTTGATGCACTTTCAAAGCTTGGATATACACAAAATGAAATAAACACTGCTTTTGGCTGGTTATATTCAAAGATGTTTTCAGGTGAAAAAGTGTTTACAACCGATAAGTCGACGCATCAATCGCATAGAGTATTACATGATGTTGAAAGAAATATAATATTGCCTGATGCTCACGGCTATTTAATACAGCTGAGAGAATTAGGATTATTAAGTGACATGGATATTGAAGTTATAATTGATAAAATTATGGTATCCGGATTTACTAATGTTGGCGTTGATGAGATTAAAGCTTTTATTGCAAGTTATTTGCTTGATATAGAAGATATGACAAATACAAACAGAAGAGTTATGTTAAACACGAACGATACAATTAATTAAAAACTTGAAATGGATAAATCTTTAGTAATAGTAGAATCTCCGTCAAAAGCGAAGACAATAAATAAATATTTAGGCAAGAATTACAAAGTAATTGCATCAGTAGGACATATTAAAAATCTGCCGAAAAGTAAAATCGGTGTTGATTTTGAAAATGATTACATTCCTACCTATGAAACAATTCCCGGTAAGGAAAAAATAATTGCAGAGCTCAGGAAATGTTCGAAAGATGCTGATAAGATATATATAGCGACTGACCCTGACCGCGAAGGGGAAGCTATTGCTTATGATATTGCTGACGAGATAAAAGGTAAAAATAAAAAAATTTACAGGGTCCTTTTTAATGAGATAACAAGAAAAGGAATTGAAGAGGGTATTAATAACCCGCTTGATATTGATGAACATCTGGTAAGCTCCCAGCAGGCAAGAAGAGTGATGGACAGGATAGTAGGTTATAAATTAAGTCCGTTCCTCTGGAAGGTAATATATTACGGCTTATCTGCAGGCAGGGTTCAATCTGTCGCTTTAAAGCTTATTTGTGAACGCGAAGAAGAGATTAGGAATTTTATTCCTATAGAATACTGGAGCATATTTGCCGATTTCAAAGACAGTGCAAAAGATAAGGTATTTCAATCAAAGCTGATACAAAAGAATGATGTTGGATTTAAATTCAACGGTGAAAATCCTAAGATTTCAAATGAAGCGGAAGCTGAAGAAATAATTGAAGATTTAAAAACAAAGCTTTATAAAATATCCGATATACAGAGGAAAGAAGTAAGAAGAAATCCTTATCCTCCGTTTATTACATCATCACTTCAGCAGGATGCATCGGTGAGATTAAGATTTGCACCAAAGAAAACCATGATGCTTGCTCAGAAGCTTTATGAAGGTATTGATATTGGTGAAGAGGGATTGGTTGGACTTATAACATACATGAGAACTGATTCTACCAGAATCAGCAATGATGCAATAGATGAAGCAAGAGATTTCATTAAAACAAATTTTGGTAAAGAATATTTACCTGATTCCCCGAAATTATATACAAGAAAAGCGGCAAATACACAGGATGCTCATGAAAGTATAAGACCAACATCTGTTATGAGAACTCCGCCAAGCATAAAGAATCATCTTACATCAGATTTATATAAATTATATGAACTGATATGGAGAAGATTTGTCGCTTGCCAGATGCAGAGTTCTGTTTCTGACCAGGTAACATTATTGATTGATTCATTTGTTGAATCTTCAAACGGACAGCAAATAAATAAATACCAGTTCAGGACAACAGATACAAAGATTAAGTTCAAAGGATTCCTTGCACTTTATGAAGATGTATTCGAGAATGGTGATGGAACAACAGAAGATTCAATTATTCCTGAAGGTATTGAAGTAGGTGATATAGTTGACCTGCAGGAATTATTTAAGAAACAGCATTTCACATCTCCTCCTCCCAGATATACTGAAAGCAGTTTAATAAAACAGCTTGATAATCTGGGTATTGGCAGACCTTCAACGTATGCTATGATTGTATCTACAATTATAAACAGAACATATGTTGACCTCATAGAAAGAAAGCTTCATGCAACTGAGCTTGGAGAAGCTGTAAATAAACTATTGACGAAATACTTCCAGGATATAATAAATGAAAAGTTCACTGCCGAGATGGAAGAAGAATTTGATAAGATTGCCGCCGGAGAAGCACATTACAAAGAAGTACTTGATGAATTTTATAAACCGTTTGAGCATGACCTTGAAATATTAAATTCAAAGTCAAAAGATATTAAGGCATCACTGCAGGAAACTACGGATATAATATGCGAAAAATGCGGCTCTCCAATGATGATAAAATGGGGAAGGAACGGCAGGTTTTTATCATGCACAGGTTACCCGAAATGCAAGAATGCACAGCCGCTTCCCGGTGAACAGCAGGTACACGATGAAATTGCAGAAGGAAAATTCTGCGATAAATGCGGTGCACCGATGGTTGTTAAATCAAGCAGGTATGGAAAATTCCTCGGGTGTTCTAACTATCCTGAATGTAAGAATATTATGCCAATCACACTGGGAATAAAATGCCCTAAATGCGGAGAAGGGGAAGTTGTCGGTAGAACCGCACAGAAATCGAGAAAGAAATTCTACGGGTGTTCAAGATATCCTGATTGTGATTTCATTACTAATTATAAACCTGTATTACAGAAATGTGAATCTTGCGGAAATAATTACATGCTGGAAAAATCTACAAAGAAAAAAGGCAGTTTCCTTGAGTGCCCGCAATGTAAGCATAAGGTAACAGTTGAATCTGAAAAAGAAGAAGTGAGCAGTATCACATTGAACGTGTAGTAGATTTCAAATTGCAAATTGCAGATTGCAAATTTTACCCCTCAGTTTTTTAAAGAAATTGAGGGTTTTTTTATTTCACATATTTCTCTCAAACATTTATTTCTTAAACTACAAAATCCTCAAATTCACAAGGAGATTTTGCAAATTAAATTGCGACTCACTTTATTTTTGCCGGAATTGACAAAGAACGGCAATAACACTCACTATACGAATGTATATACAAAATTTGCGTTTGTCAAGTTTTACATTAAAATAGTTTGGAGTGCATAAAAATAATTCATCAAATTCATCAGATTTATCAAATTTATCAGATTAATAAAACACTCCGCCTAGGCGGACTCACTATTTTTCTATTTCACTATTTGGACGGGGTGTGACCTGCAATGAGCAGGAAATACCTTCAAGCATCACTTTAACCCTCCAATATCAGCGACAGTCAAACCGGACTATTCCGGTCGCAGTAACCAATCACGCTAACGATATTGTAATTTCCGCATTTTTGACGATTGCCGCCTGTTTTCAGCATTTTTGAGCATAATTTTTATGCAAAAGCTTGCTCTATCCTCTTTATATATATAAAACTTAACCAAAAATGTAAATTTTGCACAAAATGCCCCAAATTTTTGCCGATTCAAGAATGTTTTTGATGCTTTTTTTCATACCGGAAATTACGATAGTCAAATTATGGCAAAAAGCAGGAAAGTTGGGGTACTCGGTTGTGATATAAGGGTGATATACATTTTTTGATGGATTATCCTTGCTGCCATGATGTCACCCCTTCCTGCCGGTGGTAGGCAAGCGGGGTTCTAATTGGTTCGTTTGATTTTTCTACCATTATGTCATACACTTCGGAAATTGAGTTACAGCCCTTGTTGGTGTCTACCACAACAACTATATGGATATTAATTTCAAATTTTTAACAAATTCATCTAATAAATCAACTCGTAAAAAAGTTACATCTGTATCAAACGGAGGATATATTGTCCACCAATAATTTCTTCTTATTAAAAATATTGTAACAATTTTGTATGGTTCAGATTCATAAACGGGCCATTTAAGAGATTTTAAAGCGTCTTTATAATTTTCTTGTAAAAATTCCTCTCTTCTTATTACCTTTGCAAAATCACCTTTATCTTTGTCATTTCTTCCGAAAAGCCTATCTCTCAACCTCCGGGAATCTTTCAAACAAAATGGAGGTTCATGATTTTTACATTCAACATTTAAAATTATCCTTTTATCATTTAACAAAGCTAAAACATCAAAATCCCCTAAATCAGTTGGATAGTTATTTGTCTTATCTGTTTTATGAATTTCACAATTACTTCTCATAAATTTTGTATGCCTATTTATAATTTCTTCAGCTCGAATGTTTAAAGCTTTACTTATGTTTTTTCTTTCTTCATCTAGTAAATTTTTTATATTCTCTGTTTGAATATCGTAAGGAAACATTGCATTTGACGTATTCGCAATCCAAATTTCTTGTGTTTTTCTGGTTGAATATGGACCCCAGAAGTATTCATCATTGATTTTAATTAAAGGTTTTAAATTGTATCTCATCGGTCTTTTATTATGCTCCCAAATCGGCAAGTCAGGACATGGCTCTGTTTTCCCTATAATGTTTAAAATTTCTTCAGGCTTAAGAATTAAAAAATCTATAATCTTTTTATATTCAGCTTTTGAAATAACTGGGTTTAAAATTGCTTTATTAGTTATTTCATATAGCTTAGAAAAATTCGCTTTGTAATAAGCAGCCTCTTTTGTTTCTTTGTCATATTCTGCCCAATGTGATAATACAGCTAAACATGTTGATAGATTTCGTAATCCAAATCCTAAATCATTTATGTATACTTCATCAAATTTGTCAAGAAATGAAATAGCGTCACGCGTTGAATCAGCTCTATCATTAGGATTTCCTTTTATTTCTAGCTCTAATGCAGCCTCTTCTTCTCCATAATCTTTTTCTTTTGAGTCTATATCATCACTATAATCAACATCTACTTGAAAATCATTTCTAACTGTTATTCCCGCTGGCATAACTGTGTAATGTATCATGTCACTAGCTATTTGAATAACATGTAACCAATCTACTAAAGCCAATAATACTTTTAAACTTTCTCTATTCAGAATTTCCGAACCATTTGGTGAAAACTGTACGAATTTTTCTATTAAATATCTAAAATTTCTGGAATTTTTTAAATATTCACTATGATTTTCAGCATATTTTTCTTCTCTGGAATAATCAACCTCGTGTTTTAGTGATTCTTCATATGTAAGTTTTCTAAATTCATATTTGTGGTTTACTGCATCGGTTTTAGCTATTAAAAAACCAATTGAATCTTTGAAGTTAAATTTTTTTATCTCAATATTGATATGGTCTACAATATCTGTTTTTAATTTGTTTAATATCTCTTTTGATTCTCCAATAGAATACTTTCCAGGTTTTACATCATTTTTCATTGCTGTTTTTGCTATTACTTTTTTAGCAACCTTAAAATCATAAGTCTCAGGGATAACTACCTCTTCTCGTTCAGGAAAGGCTGCTAACTTATCAAAGACATTTATTTTGAACCGAGGAAGATTCGTTGTATCCTTCCTAATTAGGTTGATAGCTTCCTTACAATTGTCATTATATATCTGGCTAGCGAACTCAACTACTTCACATATAAATTCAATTTCAAATCTCCTATCTATCGAGTATTTAAACATCTCCATAACTTTATCATAGTTGTAACCTATTCTTATAGCTGGTATTCCATTAGGAAAGCCATAATCCATTTTATAAATATTATCTCCGGGATTTAGATGTCTCAGATGTTTTAAATTATCATTTATTAGTGATATTCTATAAGGGAAGATAAATATGTGCATCAGTTCGTTATGTTGGAATAATTGGAACGAAGATATAGAATCCTTATACATTGATAATCCATCTTGAAGTGTTTGCATCAATAAATCTGAAGCTCTATCTTCTTCCATATTCATCATAATAAATGGTGCATTGATAAATATGTTTGTATTGTTTACTTTTAAAAACAATAAGCTATTTTTTATACCTCTTGAAATTAACCTTATTAACCCTCTGCCTAAGTCCTCCACTTTATATGACCTTGGATGATTAAATAGATTTTTTGAGGGATAATTTGACCAGAATTCTTTGAGCTTTTTATATCTATATTCAGAACCCCAACCTGATTCAATTGAGATGAATGTTGGTTCTATTGCTCCGGTAACTATTAAACTATTTGAATCTTTATATGCTCCGTACATATCTAATGCAGTATTCAAAGGATGGCGGCCATTTCTCTCATCATACATAAAATCGAGGAAATCCCTAAACTCTTCGAAATCCTCAATTTCATCAGTAATTCCTAAAAAATCTTCTAGTAACATTACACTGCCAAATAACTCTTCAGGGATGTCAAATGTCCCTAAGGAGAATGATATTCTTGAAATTAAGACCATGAACTTTGGAGTCAATGAAGTTGCTTGTGCATCATTTGGCTCAAACCCAATAACTTTTCCTCGCCCACTGTCCAGTATTGAAACAGTTATAGGAACTTGGTTTAAAATTTTCTTATCATTTTTTATTTTTTCAGAGACTTCCTTTAGATTTGAAACAATTTCTGTTTCCCCATATGATGGGTTGACTATATATATGAAGAATAGTTCGTTTCTTACTATAAAAGAACAGGAGTATACAGACTCTGATGGACTATGCTTATTTTTATCAAATGGGCTGACTAATTCAAAAAAGTTTTTGCTTGGAACTCTGTTTTTTATATAAGAACTCAATCTTTTATTTATTAAAATGGAGTATGTAGGTTCATTACCAAGGATTTCAGTTTTGTTTTTTTGGAATATTTCACCCCAAACTTCTATAATAAGGGATAGATACCTTCTAGGAAGAATTGGAAAATAAGTTCCGCCTAATTCTATGAACATAAATCTATAATTCTTATCTTCATGAAAATCATTTAGAAAAACATCTAAATCAAGACTATCTGATGGAATGTCTCCAATTCTTAAAGTGAAGTAACTTATTAAAATATTGGGGAGTCTTTCGTTTTGCAAACTCTTATAAAAAGTTACACAATTTTCCCAAAATATCTCACTTGGTATTTCAAAATACCCAGGTACAATATCTAGCGGCTCGGTTATAATAAAATTATCTTTTATAACATCAATAATGTATTCCTGCATTTCCAATACTTGTTCGAGCTCTTCCACCGGTGATCTTTTTATTATCTTTTTATAGGTATCATCAATTGTGCAGTGTATAATATTGTAAGCTTCCAAATATTCATATATGCCATCGAAATTATTGCCATAGAACATTTTGTATATTTTCTTATTGTGGAAATATTTTATTTCTCCCCAGTCCATTTCGGGGAAATAATCTTCTAACATATAGAAATTTGGAAATATTTTAATTAGCTCATCTGTGAACTTAGCGAAATCTTCATAAGTGTTAATTTTATTTTCTTTTTGAAATTTCTGTAAGTTTATGGATGAAAATACCATATAAGCTAACTGCAATTTTACCTGACCAGATATATTCTTAATCCATAATGAAATAGTAAATAAAGAATATAAAATATCCTCAGCACTATATTTAAAATAAAAAGTTTTTAGCTGAGCCAAAGAATTGTTATATTCTTCTTCAAATTTCATTTGTAGTTCTTCCTGATGTTCAGCAAACATTTTTTCAAAACCTTGTTCTTCCATTTATAATTAATATTATAATTACTACAGTTTACTAGTATACCTGCAAGGTGTCTATATTTGTTTACCTTTATGTTTCAACAAATACCAAGCACTGTACTTAAAACTGTTTCTAAACTAAAGGCTTATTAATTTTGGGCAGTTCTTTTAATTCATAAAGTTATTAAAAATAATATTTAATGGAAAGATATAATAAATTCAGATGTTTTATTTTTTAAATTATCTTAATTATTGTAAATGTTAACTGAAATACAGACTAATACAAATAATGAATATAAAATTTACAGCTGTTTTTGGTGTTCTGCGTCAACACACATTTCCCTTTTGATTTTCGCAAATCGTAATATTATATTTGTATAGATAGTCATTGACGCTAACCTCCTGTGGGTTGTCATGGCTTAACGTACGGAATCGCAGGTTATTCCGTATTGTCTGAAAAACTGTACCGGATGCATAGTGCGACCGTGCAGATTTTCTTTAACCCGAAATTGCGTGAGCCATTGCGGCATCTTCGGGTTTTTTCTTTGTGGCTTTGTGTCTTCGTGGTTAATTGGGGTAAATTGCATTAACACGGTTAATGCACTCCATATTTTCACTGTCAAGTACAACATTAAAAGAATGGGGAAGAAAGAGTTTGTCAATTTGAGGTTCCAATTTGGAACCTCAAGTTGGGGTGGTTCAAGAATACCTCCAATGGCATTTACCGAGCAGGGAGTGGCAATGCTTTCAAATAATAAATAAATATCATAACTTAGGATTGGAAATTAATAAATAAAGTATTTAGCAGGAAAGTCATGAAATCAGAAAATAAGAGTACAATATCAATAATTCCGGATGAAGTTATTGAAAAAAATATTTTCTTATTCAGAGGATATAAAGTGATGCTTGATTACCATCTTGCCTCACTGTATAATATAGATACAAAAGTTCTAAAACGTTCTGTAAGAAGAAACATCGAAAGGTTTCCTGATGATTTTATGTTCGAATTGAATCACGAGGAGTATCAATCTTTAAGGTGCCATTTTGGCACCTTAAAAAGAGGGGAACACACGAAATATTTACCTATGGCTTTTACAGAACAGGGGGTTTCTATGCTTTCCAGTGTATTAAAAAGTAAAAATGCAGTTAAGGTGAATATAGAGATTATGAGAACTTTTGTTAAAATGAGAAATATGATGTTATCACATAAAGACCTGATTAGAAAAGTAAATGAAATGGAATTCCGCTATGATGCTAAATTCAAGATTGTGTTTGACGCACTTGATGAATTGATGAAACCGGTTGAGCTGGAGAATAAAGAACTGGGATTTAAAGTGAAAGAGAAGAAAGTTAAGTATAAATGATCGGATTTTCATCCTTAATTGGTAGAAACCTTAAACAACGTCGATGAATCGAAAAATTTTATTAAATGAAAACAAAAATTGGGTTAATTTTTCTTATTTTTTCATCTTTTTTATCTCTTTTTTCTCAAATAAGACTGGAAGGTCATTTCGTACCAGATAACAATAATCCAATATTTGGAGAATATCACGAGGAGTTTTATTTTAAAATAGATGGCGGCTTTTATTACAAAGAACATACAGATTACAAAGGAACCCTATTGGGAATTGGTAAATATCAAATTTATGGTGGTAAACTAACATTAACATTTGATTCGCTTCCTCAGTTCGCTTATGATTCTATTACAAGCTCAGTATCAATTTTGAAAGAATGGACCTCAAAATCAGATACAACTATGTATAAATGTTATATTGAAGATAAAGCAGATGAAGCGCCGTTATGGGGCGCAATTATAAAACTTTGCAAAAATGTAGATGGAAAAGATATCCCATATGATAGTTCTTTCGAGGCAGATGAAAAGGGTCTTGTAAAATTAAAAATAAATAAAAAACAGATGCCATTAACAATACATGTGTATTACACTGGTTATCAACATTTCGTGTATTATATTAATGATGATAAATGCAGGAAAGTTGTATTTAGAATGGGAACATTTTCATCATGGTACAATACTATTAAAGCGGATTCAATTAAAGAATATAATATTAAAGATATAGATAACAATTCGTTCATTTTAAGCAAATTTCATGGTTATGATGATTGGCAATTTAATAAAGAAGATTGATGAAGTTTATACTTTCTCCTAGTTGTAAATTGAAATGTGTTTATTCTTGAAATTGTGTTTTAAAAACTTTCCTTATCCTCTAAAGGGAAATCTGCATTAACACGGTTAATGCACTCCAAATTTTTCCGGAACTAAACTTCTCACCTCATTATTTAAATCTGCATAGCAATTATAGGTTAAAATTTATAACTTCCCAAAAATTGGATTAATCATGGACAGAAGAAAATTTTTAATTACCAGTTCCTTAGCACTTCCGGGTGCTTTAATAACTAAATCATTAGGGAGAAATATATTGGAATCAACAAAAGGTCCAAATTATAAAATGTTTGATGATGATTACATAAAGAAGATTGCAGACAATGCAATTAGTTTGGCTAAACAGGGGGGTGCCTCGTATTCAGATTTCAGGTTGACAAACTTCAAAAGCCAGCGTCTGTTTACACGCGAAAATATAATCCAGGGAATTGCTGATAATGAGGATTATGGATTTGCTGTAAGAGTATTGGTTGATGGTGTCTGGGGTTTTGCTGCAAGCAGTACTTTTAATGAATCGGAGGCAGCAAGAGTTACGGCAGTGGCTCTTGATATTGCTAAAGCAAATAAGAAAATTCAAAAGCGGAGAGTTGAGCTCGTTCCTGTACCTGCTTATACCGATACCTGGAAAACACCTATCAAAAAAGACCCGTTCAGTGTATCTATTGATGATAAGGTCAATTTTTTATTTAAGGTAAATGATAGAGCCAAAGAACTTGGAGCAAATTTCTGCAGCTCATTTTTATGGGCAGTCAATGAGTGGAAATACTTCGCTTCATCAGAGGGCTCTTATATTAAACAAGACCTCCACAGGATAAACTCCGGCTTTGATGTTACAGTAATAGATAAATCAACCGGAAAATTTGAATCAAGGAGCGGATTGCAGGCACCAATTGGAAAAGGATATGAATATATTGAAGAATATGATTGGTTCGGTGATATGGAAAAGGCAGTTGAAGAAGCAAAGATGAAACACAAAGCAAAATCGGTAGAAGAAGGCAAAAAAGATATTATCCTTGACCCGACGCATTTATGGCTGACAATACACGAGTCATGCGGACACCCAACAGAGCTTGACAGGGCATTGGGATTTGAAGCTAACTACGCAGGTACAAGCTTTATGACAACCGATAAGCTTGGAAAGCTGAAATACGGCAGTGAACATATTAATATATTTTCGGACAGGACACAGAAGGATTGCTTAGCTACAAGAGGATATGATGATGACGGTGTAAAAACCACTGAATGGGACGTTATTAAGGAAGGTGTATTTGTCGGGTATCAGACTACACGCGAAATGGCAAACTATATAGGAGCAAAAGAATCTAATGCATGCGCTTATGCCGATAACTGGGGTCATTTCCCGATTCAAAGGATGCCTAATACATCATTAAGACCGGGGAAAAAGAAATTATCACTTCAGGACCTGATTTCTGACACAGAAGATGGTATTTATATAATTGGTGACGGAAGCTGGAGCATAGACATGCAAAGATACAATTTCCAGTTCACAGGTCAGGCATTTTACGAAATAAAGAACGGAAAGATAACACAAATGCTGAGAGATGTTGCTTACCAGGGAAATACAGTAGATTTCTGGAATTCCTGTGATGCAGTATGTGATGAAAGCGAGTATAAGCTCGGTGGTTCATTCTTCTGCGGAAAAGGAGAGCCAGGGCAAGTCTCACCGGTAAGCCATGGTTCATCACCGGCAAGATTCAGAAAAGTAAATATTCTTAACACAGGTAAGGAGGCATCCAAATGATACTTAATCAGGAAGAAGCAAAAAAGATACTTTCAAAAGTAATCTCATACAGCAAAGCAGATTCTATTTCTACAAGCATATCAGGTAGTAATACATACAACTTACGCTATGCACTTAATTCTCTTTCTACTAATGGTTTTGCTGATGGATTGAGCTTGAATATAGTCAGTAATGTTGGCAGAAAGTCGGGCTCAGTGAGAATCAACATCATCACAGATGAGTCAATAAAAGCCGCAGTCGAAAAATCAGAGAACATTGCAAAAATATCACCCGAAAATAAGGAATTCATGCCTCCATTGGAGCCGCAAACTTATTCTGAGGGGGTAAATTACTCGCTGAACACAGAAAACATAACATCAGCACAAAGAGCCGAAAAACTGGAGTATATACTGGATGAATCCATAAAAAGAGACCTCCAATCAGCCGGATACCTTGAAGATGAAGTATCATTTTATGCAATAATGAACTCCAAAGGACTTTTTGCATACAATAAAGGCACAATGTCTTCATATTCATCAACAGTGAGAACAAAAAGCGGAACAGGTTCCAGCCGCGTTCAAAACCAGTATGTCGATATTAGCAATTTGGATACTGTTAAATTATCGGATAAGGTATTAAACCGCTCGGTATTATCAGAGAATCCAGCGGAACTGCCTCCGGGTAAATATACGGTCATTTTAGAACCGGCCGCTGCTGCAGACCTTGTCACATATGGTTCATTTTTTATGGATGCACGTTCTGCCGATGAAGGGAGAAGCTTTTTCTCCAAAAAAGAGGGCGGAAACAAGATTGGCGAACAGGTTGCGGACAGCAAAGTAACAATTTATTCAAATCCCATTGACCCGGTTATACCTGTAACACCATTTACGGGTGAGGGATATCCGCTTTCAAAGACGATGTGGATTGAAAATGGTATATTAAAAAATCTTTCTAGAGGCAGATTCTGGGCAGAAAAAACAGGACAGCCAATTATGCCGGGTCCCGCAAATATTATTATGGAAGGTACGGATAAGTCAGTTGATGACCTGATTGCCGGAACTGACAGGGGAATACTTGTTACACGATTCTGGTATATAAGAACAGTTGACCCGCAAACAATGCTTTTAACCGGATTGACACGCGATGGATTGTTTGAAATTGTGGATGGAAAAATAACAAGGTCTATTAAAAATTTCAGGTTCAATGAAAGCCCGATGAACATGTTGAGCAATGTAATTGAGATAGGAAAATCCGAAAATGCTGTAGGAGCTGAGACTGATAATACACAAATATTTGTTCCGGCATTGAAAGTAAGAGATTTCTATTTCTCAAGCTTGTCGGATGCGATATAAGAAAATTGCGAATTTCGGATTTTCAATTGCGGATTGAAAAATATAATATATCTCGTTCCTGAGCCCATGCTAAGGAACGAGATAATTGTGTAAACTACCTTTCTGGAATCAGCTTTTTCAAGTGTAGAAGATTTCTTCTTACATTGAAACCTTAATGTCAATATAAACATATACTTTTTCATTGCACATTATACGTTAAAGCGTTAATTTATTATTATGATAGTTAGTTTTGGAGATAAAGCTACGGAGGATATTTATAATGGATTTAAATCTAAAGCTGCTCGCCGTATTCCTCAAGATATTTGGAAAACTGCAAACAGAAAATTAGATATGATAAATGCATCAAAAGAATTAAATGACTTGAAAGCTCCACCTGCAAATAAATTGGAGAAATTAAAAGGAAAGTGGATTGGATATTATTCAATTAGAATTAACGATCAATACCGGATTGTTTTTAAATGGAACAATCAAAATGCTGACAAAGTTTTAATAATTGATTATCATTAATGGAGAATAGTTATGATACCGAAATACAGAGAACCTGTTTCACCGGGCGAAATATTACTTAAGGAGTTTCTTGAACCTATGGGCTTAAGCCAGGTGGAATTAGCTCGCAGGATGAATGTTCCCATTCAAAGAATCAATACTCTTATAAGGGGAAAACGTGATATGACTGCAGAGACAGCTATATTACTCTCTCGTGTTTTAAAAACATCAGCAGAATTCTGGATGAACCTACAGGTAGCTTGTGATATTTACAAGGCACGGAAATTCTTTGATAGTGCTGCATAACTATCAACCTATACAATAACATATAAAGATTCCCGCTTACGCGGGAATGGAATATATAATGACTCTACGGGAAGCAATAGATAAGTTTTCAACCTATTTACTGGATGAAAAGAATTACTCCGGTCACACAGTTATTAGTTACAAACGTGACCTGAGTGACCTTTACACATTTATTGCCAAAAATCTTGAAGACAGCGGTGCAAAGATTGAAGTTGAATATATTGAAGAGGAAGACTTAAAGATGTTTATTGCCAGTTTTGTACAGGATAAGGATTTCAAATACAGCAAAAAGACAATTTCCAGGAAAATCTCTACGCTTAAATCGTTTTATAAATATCTTGTCAGGAAGAAAATTGTTAATCTTAATCCGGCTAGGAATCTTATATTTCCCAAGCTGAATAAGAATCTACCTACAGTGATGGATGAAATATCATTACAGCGTTTGCTTGATTCAAAATTATTTAAGGGTGATCTTTGGGGAATGAGGGATAAAGCTATTATTGAGTTGCTGTACAGCTCAGGCATCAGGTTGAGTGAACTAATTAATCTCTCAAAAGAAAATATTGATTTTAAGAAGCAGGTGATTAGAGTACTTGGCAAAGGCAGGAAGGAAAGAGTTATTCCTATCGGGATAAATGCGATTGAAGCAATTGAGAATTATCTTGAGAAAAGAGAAAAATATTTTGCCGAGAAGGAAAGTGATTTTGACAGGTCGGTAATATTTAATGCAAAAAATGGAAAGAAAATGTATTCAGCATTAGTGAACAGGATAACGGAAGAATATTTAGCCAATGTAACAGAGATAAAGAAGAAAAGTCCGCACGTACTAAGGCATTCCTTTGCTACCCATTTGCTCGATAGGGGAGCAGATATAAGAGCAGTGAAAGATTTACTGGGACACTCCAGTTTATCTACCACACAGATTTATACTCATGTATCAGTTGAAAGATTGAAGAAAGTGTACGAGAAAGCTCATCCGAGAGCGAAGAAATAAGACAACAGATATATGATATCCCTGCAATGATACGAAGAATTTTAATCCCTTTATTGCAATCACGCAAAGCCGCAAAGACAGCAAAGTTGACAAAGGTATATTACACAATTTTAATTGCTATTTATTTGCATAACATTTAGTATTATATAAGCTATTGAAATTACAGTATTATTTCTGGATATTTAACTATTAATTATATCATATAAAAGGAATTCATACATAAGAAAATAAATATATTATGAAAGTTAATGCCTAATTGTTATGAATG
>RPQH01000081.1 GCA_003820375.1 Ignavibacteriota bacterium | reverse complement strand
GCTGATGTTGGTCATAGGGTTTAAATACTGGATCCATAGAAGATTGGTTTTATTATGAAATATTTGTTAAAATAAAAATGTTTATAACTTAATAACCTTCTTTTTATTTATTATGTTCTTTATTTTTCATTGTTTTAATAAAAAATAATAAAAAAAGAGGCTATCCTTTTGAGACAGCCTCATTATTAGCTATATTATTCATCGAGTTTCAGCAATCCGGTTGTCGTGCCAAGATATAAGATCGAGGGGACGAGGTTCGTAATCCCCAGGCAGATTCCGTATATATTCGCAACCTGTCCACTGAGCTTATTGATTGTTTTGCCGCGTTCAAGTATTTTATGCACGTCGCCTGATAAGCTTGTCAGGTAGATGACTGTCGTATTGGTCGCTTGATCTATCGCCTGAGCCAGGGCATAGCCCTGATTGAGCTTGTTGTTAATAGGTAGCGCTTGCCAGCTATCGCCGCCATTTTCGCTCGTATAGATATTTTCTTCCAATGTCCCCAGGTATATAATAGAGGGCGTTTTCATGTCGCACAACAGCGAATACACTTCTAAGTTTTTGAGCCCGGTATTGACTGGTGTCCATGTGGTGCCGTAATTGGCTGACTTAAACACGCCTGCCGTCGGTGTTCCGGCATAGAGCACTGCCTTGGCACCTGAATTGTCAATCGCCAGGCAGGTGATGGCGAAGTTAGACAGCCCGGCCGGCATAAACGATGCTCCCTGGTCAAAGCTTTTATAGATGCCTTTGGCTGTTCCGATTACCACGGCTTTGGTCGATGTTTCGTCAAGCACTAGTGAGCTTGTCTTAATGCCCCTTTGAATAATAACCTCTTTATATTTTCCGCTTTCTGGAATACGCACCAGGACTCCGTCGTCATAACCGGCATACAGCAATCGGGTGTTAAAGCGGTCTATGGCAAGGCAATTGACCTGGCTTTTTGATTTGTACTCGCATGCCCACGTGGCTCCTCCGTCGCTTGATGCAAACAGCCCCTCGTCTTTGGCGAATACGTACAATACATCTTTGTCGACAGGACTCACGGCGATGGCATATATTGGCACCCCCTCAAATCCGATGAGCTTCCAATCATTGGCGGTGGCAGGCAATCCCCATATGACGAACAGCATGAAGATGTAAAAATATTTCATCCGTCTTAGATAAAAGTTTAAAATTACCGTGCCGTTTTATTTGGTTGTAAAAAAGCTTTCCTTGAAATTAAAATCCATGCTGGTCCGCTCGGTCGGATTGCCCGCGGCGTCCATATTGGTGATGACATCGTAAATCGACAGGGTCGCATTGCCAAAGCCCTTGCCAACTTTGACATCAAACGGCGCATAGAGCGTTATGGATTTGCCGGGCAGTATCTTTTGGTTCTCGTCCCAGATTGAAACATTTTGAATCGCCGACAAGAGTTCCTGCGGCACGGCTTGCTGGTAGGTGAAATTGGTTTCAAACAGGTTGAGCCAGGCGGCATTGATTTTTGTCAGGTCGAGTTTGCGATAGTCTTTGCCGGCTATGGTAATGCCCACGTCCGAGCCGTTTAACTTGACAATATGACCCGTGTTGTTGGTAATTTTTATCATGAACGTGACGGCTGGCGGATCGGAGAATCCGGCCAAGACATTAGCTTCCGAGTATTCCTTGGGCGTAGGTTCGCTTTCTAAAAATCCTTTGGTCATGATAAAGAATTTGGATGCCAGCTCAGGGTAGGAGCCGACATTCGACTGGTCGATAGACTGGACATCTATAGTAATGCCGTTTTTGGTGATGGACTTGTCAACATCAGAGACCGGCACCAATGTTGTCACTTGCTTTTCGACTTTTTCTTTGCTCCCGGAGCACGAAGAAATTAAACAGGAGACCGCAAGGGAGAACGCAAGTACGAGGAAAAATGAGTATGTTTTTTTCATGGTTAATTAACCCCTTTCTTAGGTATTGAATTGATACGCAAAAATACATACAAAAAAAATAAAACACAAATTAAATATGTGTAAAAACAATTATGGATAGTATCACAGATTAAATATGGTTATATGAAAACGCTCTAATCCATAACTTTGTATATGAAAACAAAGGGAAAAACCATTGGCAGCCTCATCAAACACTACCGGGTTCTCAAGGGACTCACGCAGGAACAAGTGGCTGAAGCGCTTGATATAACGTACCAACAGGTGCAAAAGTATGAGTATGATCAATCCACCCCGCCCTTGGACAAGCTCATTATGCTGTCAAAAATTTTGGAGGTGCCGACCGAAGCGTTTTTAAACGAAAACCTGAGGCACAATTTGCTTACCAAGATTGAAGCCGTTATTGAGAAAAACTACGCCATCGTCAAACTCGCAGATGAATACACGGAGTTTAGGCGATTAGCCAATATCTACACATCACATAAAGAAGTACTATCACAGATGGATTTGTCTAAACTGCTTGAAGGCATAGCCAGCATTCCCAGTGATAAGCGAACGGCTGCCATAACATCGTTAGAATATTTTGTGTCACTGCTCTCATAAGAGCGCTCGGATGTGACAACAGTAATACGATGCCGCTAAGGGTGTATGTTGCAATAACATATATGTTGCAATAACACGCTTGGTATACAATCAAAAATATTTGAGCTAAATGATAAGTTTCGTTCTTAAGGCTTTTGTCTGACACTCATGCTTCTAATATTTTGCCTGTTTATTAATTATACTGCTATGTATTTTTAACTCTCATTAAAAAAATCAAATCTCATATACACAATGACTCTTTGTTTTGCCAAATTTACAGACCAATTCTTTTGGAACTTTAAGCGAATGGATAACGTAAACTATAATTTTGAAATCGTTGAGCTCCTCTATGAAGCAAAAAGGCAACAGCATGACGATGCACGCTTTAACAAGCCTATTATTATTCTTCTTGTCGCGATAATTGAATGCATCTTATATGATTTTATTGAACGACTGAAGCAACGTACCATAGACCCGATCAATGTCAGGAATCAAATCATTGATTTTTTTAAAAACGCGAGCGGGGTAGACGAACTTAAAAAAATTATCCAACGGATTGAATCGCAAAATTTGTTACACGTAGCCAAAGGAGATTCGCTTTATAAAGATTTGGATTATTTACGGAAAGTTCGAAATCGGCTGCATATCCAAAATAAATACAATGAGCTTGATTGCGGGAAAGAAAATGATAAATATAAAGACGAAGCCAATGTGTTCACCCACTCAGCCTTACAAAAAGCTCAACACTGTTTAGAATACATCATTGACTTTTGCTGCAATCATAATCCACGCTGGAATAAAGTGGCTTTACCAATGTCAGAGTTTCCACGCCCCTGGGATGTCAATTAAAGGAAACCTAGTTTTCTTGAAATAAGCTTGTTTTCCCTGTTATCTGTAACTATTACTCAAGCGTAACGTCGTCTAATACTACCACATAATATGTCCTTGACATATTCTTTCCAGGGTGTATACTAATAATAGAAGTCACCTGCGCCTGCCCATTGGGTGGTGTGCAGGTTTTATTTTAGCTACTATTAGCCAAGCTTCATATGAGCGGACACGGCAGTTTAACCTCGGAACGTGTGGAAATCTTAATTGACGGAGGCAATTTTTACCACTTAGTCTTAAAGCGACTGGGTTGCCACGAAAACAATTTTGACTTTGAAAGTTTTGCTCAGTATTTACAAGGAGACAAAAGAACAATTATTCCTTTTGGCAAACGGTATTATATAGGTACGGTCCGTGAAATGCAGGATAAGCATGAGACAACCAGAGCCATGACCGGGCAAAACTCGCTCTTTGGCAGGCTGGAAAGCCAACACTGGTGCATTAAAACAAGCAAGCTGAGAACACGGGTGGAGACTGTACCTGTTGATGACCGAGTCAGCGACTATACTCAGATATTACAAAAAGGGATTACATCATTTACCTACCATAGGTCTAGAGAAAAAGGCATTGATGTCAAGCTGGCAACAGACTTAATTGTCGGAGCACTAGATGATAAATTCGATGCTGCCATCGTTGTAAGCTCTGACACGGACTTAATTCCCGCCCTGGACATTGTCAGGCATAAATTCGGCAAACATATCGAATACATAGGCTTTTCGTCGCCTGAATTACGTGATAAACATAGAGGCATATGGGAAGCGATACGGCCAACAAATGCCATGATTCATCGCTCTGACTCACAGCGGGTACTGCCTATTGAAGACTTACAAAAATATATCATATCGTAATCGCTTTTTAGCTTATCTGAAGACTATAGGTGATTTTCTGATTCACTTCTTTATTAGTTTCTTGTATAATAAAAGTACAGGCATAACCTGTTTCTTATTGGCAGATCCTTCACAGTAACAGCTACCTCTCCCTGTATCGCCAGCATCATAACAATTCGACAAAAGTTGTGACGCTATTGTGCCGTAGAGGTAGCGAAATCTGAATTTATCTGATAGATGAAGAGAAAACTAATTATCTTTATTTGCTACTAATATTTCACATAATTACAGCTTTTACTAAGGGTCTATGAACTCATCCTTTGATGCTTCAATTCCCAGCACCCCGACAAATCATGTTCATGTTATTCATACATATTTCTTAGGAAATTTAATGATTTGTGGCTGTTGGGAACTTAACTCAGTCTTCGTGTCTCTCTGTTGTGACAATATTGTGACAATTTTTTCTTTCTTTGGTTCAAGTGAGGCTATCGCTTGCTGTAAGGAAGGCAAATTGACATGTGCATAGCGCATTGTTGTCTTTACATCGGTGTGGCCGAGTAACTCTTTAATCGCAATGATTGAATTTTTTTGCTCTGCCAGATGTGAAGCAAAGGAATGACGCAGCGTGTGCCAGCCGATGCTTCGTAGTCCTGCTTTTTTACTAATCTTTTGTAGCCTTTTTAAGCAAGTGTTATATACAAGCGGTTTACTATTGCCATCATGAAAGATATAAGGGCTGATTTTGTTTCTTTTTTTGAGCATGTCTAACACCTTGTCTGATAAGGGAATAATTCGCGTCTTATTATTTTTGGGACTGCCTTCAATGCCTCTAACTATGTTTCTAGTGACTAACAATGTTGCCTCCCGAAAATTAATATCTTCCCATTTTAGTCCAATTAACTCACCAAATCTCAGGCCGGTTCGAACAGCAAGAAGAATCATGTCGTGCCACATGCCTTGGGCATACGCGAGAAGTGTTTCTATCTCCTGTGGGGTCAAGAAATCATATTTTTGCGGAGGCACTTTTAAGGTTTTAATTTTAGGCAGGTTATCAATAATGTCCATTTCTACAGCAAATTTAAGGCAGCAGCGCAATATGCCAATATAATTATTGACAGATTTTGCAGAGAGCTTTTTTTCTTGTAACAAAAATGCTTTGAATCGCTCTATATTATATAAGCTGATTTCATCAATGTATTTGTTTTTAAAGTACGGAATAAGTGTCGATGACAATATGTACTGTCGAATTTTGTATTCGGACGGCTTATTATTGGTTTTTACATATATATTAAGCCATTGCAGTGCTAGGTCTTTAAACGTTTGCCTCTCTATTGATTTTGGTTCTGTCAAGGGCTCACCGCGAGCCAGCCTGTTTCTAATTAATAGCTCATATGCCTTAGCTCCTTTGTGAGAGTTATCCGGACTTCTCTTTCGGTGCCTTGTTCTATTAAACATAAAATCAATCCAGTATGAGTTACCTCTTTTTCTTATTGCCATAGTATTAGTTCATCTGATCTATCCGGGTAGATTCAAGATACGAAATGATATCTTCTCTCTGAAACCGTAAGGAGTTACCGACTTTGAAGGCAGGTAGTTTTCGCTCATTAACCAAGCGATAGATTGTCGGTAATGATAATCCTAGTATAGTCTGTAATTCTTTGGGTGAGAGAAATGGCTTATCTAAAACTTCTTTCGGGATAGACCAGTTTTTCATAGATTTGTCAAGGGGCTATACAGGCTAAGGTCAACCACGTAAGCCACGACCTTAGGGGCTATATCGCATCCTATCATTTATTAGTAAGAGTACTCAAACGCCTCCTTAGGTGCAAAAGGAGGCGTTTTAGTTTTTCTATTCCATGACAGAATAGAGCCTGTTTTTGAGCATTTTTTGGTTTTCCAATAAAGACCGAGCCGGAAGCATGAGCTTATCGTCCCAGTACTCATTGACCATTTTGTCAATATGCTCATCCCGTGAAAATATGAATTGGCTTTTAATGTGGTTTGATTTATCGACATCGACAAGGGTATAGCCAAGCGTAATTAAGACGGCGGCTAGCCCCAAGTCGTATGTCAAGAATTTAATGTCTCGCTTGTCTAATGGAATTATTTTTTCAAGTCCTGTCATAGTGATAATTAATTGAGAATAAAATGTACCAACGTGTTGGCAAAAGAAGCTTCTACATTAGATGGCGAAGTTCACGGTCGAATTTAAAAAATAAAAAAATCCTCTGTATTATTGAGGATTCTGACAATAGATTCAAAAAGGAAAATTCACTCAAAGTCCATAACTTGTTGGGCTTTTTCGCTTAAGTATTCTTTTATACCTAAGGCATCATGTTCTTCGTCATCGTCTGTTATATACATTTTTTTGTTTTGTATTTTGGGAGGCGGAAGTAACGTTATTTTTATTTTATATGAGTTTCCGCCTTTTTCAAGGCACGATTTATAGGGATAAAAGGGGTCATAGTCTATTGAGAAGTAGTGCTTGAGCGTATCTGATAACGCCTGCTTGTGCTTTTTATACTTTTCCTTAGCTTCTGGATCTTTGATGCAGATTTCGCCATAACATTGTGCCAGTACTTTCATAAAAACCCATGACTCACTCGGTCTTGGTATTTTGCCTTTTCCAATCATGTCCATTTCATTAAAATTCGTAACATGTTTTTGCTTCTTAACCCAGATTTCAATTTGTTCATCATCTAAGAATTTTATGATTATGTTTTTCCAACTTGTTCCCGCAGGAATCTTAAAAGGGAACTTTGGTCCACAATACTCTGGACTTTTCGATGTTAACGCCTCTAATCTCTCATTCAAGCCTGAAACTGTTATTTCTCCTTTAATTGGCAACGGTTCTTTTGAAATGATTGCTACTTCATGATAAACATCTTTTTTAACATTTTCTTGTTTCTTTTGGTGAAATCTTTTAAAATTAGCATATCCTGTATATTTTATTCTTGTAGCATTTCCTGATCGCAGAAGCGATTTCATGACGTGAGAAGAAGTATTGATAAACCTGCGGTCCTGTGTTTGTACTGCTCCGACTTTAAAGTAATGCAGTCCTTGTTTTCTATAATATATAATATAAGACTCTTTGTTTATTTTCTCCAAACCATTTTTATATAACCTATCGGTATTCCCATATACGCTATTATATTCTTTTAATTTTCGTTCTTTAGCTTGAATTATGTATTTAACTTTTTTATATAGTGTCGTAAATTCTGGACTGAAAATACGTATATAAATATTAACCCATAAACTCCTTCTCAGTTCTTTTCGTATTATTGTTATGGCGTTTTTTCTGGATAGAAATTGTAAAACAGTAAGGTCATAGTTATCTTTGATTAGATGTAGGTGATAGGGAAAAATATCAACCTCGTCGGATTGGGTATAATAAGTTTGTATTTTTTGTAATACGCGCCACACATGTTCCGTCTCCATTTGAGAATCCATAATGCAAATGCCTCATCATATCTTTTCTCTTATTTTAGCAAATAATTTAAAAATCGTCAGCTCTTTGTTTTTCAGCAAATATTAATCTGAAATATCTAAAAGATGCGCTTATTCTTAAGAGGTATACAACTGACATTTAATTTCAACGCTTTTAACACAAAACCTTTTTTGCAACAATATTTTAGAATGTCCTCTTACATTTACCAATGCCTTATTATATATTTATCGATTTTGACAAATAAACATCAAGTACGTCTGTTTCTGCAAATGCTTGTTTCATAATTGCATCATGAGCGTTGTTTCTTGTTTTTGGCATATAAAAAATTTTAAAGAGTTTAAGCTTTTCTTCAAACAAATTATAAACAATCTGAATTGCATATGAACAATTAATTTCGGAAAGATTCTCTTTTGCTTTACTTAAGAGTCGTATAATTAGGTAGGTAAATTTAGGCAGATATTGCTCTGAACTTATATATAGCATCTTCGTAATATTACCTTCTTGTTCAATTTTATTTCTACCCATATTCATAAAACTTCTTAGCAACATCGATTCATTGGAATTTATTTGATATAATTTTTTCACGTCCCATGTAATTAATTCTTCAACCAAGCCGCCATATTCTTTATGTTTTATTGGGTTATTATCTTGTTTATTTTTATCAAATGTCATTGCCCGTTGTAAATGGGGTGGTACAATAAATGTAAAATCACCGAAAATAACAGATAGGTCATTTTGAATTGATGTATCAATGTCCAACTTGTAGCACGATGTTTTTTTTAAAAATATCTCCATATCATTTATAGTCCATATATGGTATGTTTGCCAGTATATAGCAAACAGTAATGGTATATTCATAACACGTGCATAGTTTGCTAAATTTTCAAACTGTATCTGAGGCAAAGATAATGTCGATCGTTTTTTCTTTACACCTTTAACTTCTATTAATAAAGGCATTGACTCGTTCTTACTTGTCTCAATATAAACCATAAAATCTGGTACTTGAAATTCTTTTTTTGACTCAAAAGGCACTTGCTCTTGAGATAATGGATGAATCAGTTTTATCCACGGCAAAGCAGAGTAGATGTAATAAAATGTATCTTCTGTTGAATATCCTGAAAAGAAACGCTCTAAATTGATTTGTTTTTCCTTATCAATAATTTGGGATTTTAATGTGTTGACAATTTCAGGGCTTATATTCGTAAACGTCGCGTCGATTTCGTGTATTAACCTTATTTTTTTATAATCGCTCATCATTCAACTATCAATTTGTTTCAGTACCGTCCCAAAGACCGAATAACTGTTTATGTGTTTTTTCGTCACTGATCCCGCTGTGAAATGACATATGAGATTTAAGTTTTTTAATATATTCGATAAACTGATTTGCATTCTCATATTTCCATTTGTTTTCAGTTGTTAAGTACCCAAGTATAGCATCTTCGTCAAGTTGATCACTTTTGTATCTAAACAAAGCTCTAATGTATGTCTTAGCTAATTCTTCATCTTGAGGGTGAGTCAGTCCTGAACTCAGATTAATGCTTCCAGAAAGCATGTCTAGTGCAGCTTTTACAATACTATCCAACTCGACTGTTGCAACAGTATACGGCTGACCAGTTCTTAAATCAATTGGGTTATTGGCTGAAAGCCATCCTTTTAAACCTTTTATTGTCCACGGTATGGTTATAAGGATACCATCATTCATTTCCTCGTCTATCTCGTACACTCCTTTGTCATCTATTCCCATGGTAATGACTATACTATGTTCTGGTATAACACCTTTTTTTAAGCTTTGAATAGATTCTACCTTTAGCATTACAGAATTGCCGAGAGAAATTCCATTCTTCATTTTTTTGACTTCTTTTATTCCATAAAGTCTATCCAACCAACCGGTTGCCTTTAGCGTGTTAGCAACTAATACAATATTGTACAGCGTTTTGTTTCTTTTTGCTTCACTAACAGCAAAGCCAATGGCTTCATTGTAGGCGACATCGTCATTTCCTTCAGTGCGGATGAAAAGTTTTCTAGATGCGGACATATAATCGTAATTAAAATTTAACGAATATAATTAACAATAATGCTTATGTCAGTAGAATATTTATTCTTTATTAAAAAATGCTTATGACCAATTTTTGCAAAAACAAGAAATATTTGATAAAATAATAGTGTAGTTCTTTTTGTGATATTGGGCTCGGAATTCTTTGTTGGTTTCGAGTCCTCTTTTTAGCCAGAGGGGGAGAAAAGAATCCCATCTGTTCCACTTCATTCCACACAAGTATAAAGCACCTTACCAACTTCATATTTAACTTTGAATCTTTTACACTACGTTCTTTGCGGTAAAGATAAACCGGAGTCCATAATAAAAAAGCCTGCCCCGACAATTCAGGGCAAGGCTCTATTTACTTCATCAGCCCGTGTCGGTCTTCGGGACGGGACTGAGATTTTAAAGCGGTCTTTTTTATCTCAGTTGCCTTGATTTTAAGACTTGACCTAAAAATGTCTTCGTCAACAAAGTGCATCGTACCTAACATGAAGTGCCCCGGAAGCACCCCTTGATAAATCATCTTGTATACCGTCTTTGGGCTTACGCCTAACAAAGCGGCCACTTCCTTGACGGATAAATAATGGGTAGCCATACAAGCTCCTAACTACCCATTCACGCCTTTTAGTTTATAAGTCTTTAAAATCCCAACTTCCACTAAAAAAAGACGCTTTATTTTTACCACGTGCAAACATCAGTAATATTTTATAAAAAATCAAGAAGCCTTTAGAAAGGAGGCACCATGGCACAGTACCCAAGAAAACTGAGAAAAGGAATCCGGTGGTGGTATAAATTCGACTATAACGGCAAGACGTATAGCTCAAAATGCATCTACTTGACCAAGAGCGAGGCAAGGAAAGCCGAAGCAGTTAAATACGAGGAAGTGAGCACAAAAGAGCGAAATACCGCTCAAAAGCCCGTTTTGAGCCTTCTGGAAGCGATTAACGAGCGGCTTGACTACGTAAAGACAAAGAAAAGTAAGACGTATTATAGGGACAACAAACGGTATTACACCATCCTTTTAAATGATCTTGGTAACCTGCCAATTGAAGAGATAAAAAAGAGCCATATAAACGCCGTCCTTTTAGAGATGTCTGATCGGCTGCAAAACGAAGACAAGGACAACTACGCCGTCAATGCCGCCCTTCGGGTTTTTAAAGCCTTATTTCAGTACGCCATCAAGTCGCATGACTTAGACATAAAAAATCCCTGTGTCGGGATCGATTTGTATTCGATAGATAAGCACATGAAATACATCCCACCGGATTCAGACATCGAAGCGGTAAGGATTTTATGCGACGAAGGACAAAAGCTCTTACTAGACTTTGTAAAAGACACCGGCTGCCGAATCTCAGAAGCTTTAAGATTAAAAGGGGATGATGTATCTGAAACACATGTCATCTTATACACAAGAAAAAGTAAGAATTCAAACCTTGTGCCCCGCAAAGTTCCAATAACGATACGCATGAGCGGAGAAAAAGGGGAGAGGGTATTTAAGCGCTGGACAGATATTCCACGGTTCTTAGAAGACAAAGAGAAAAGCTTAGACCAGAAGCGCTGGAGTTGGCATGCCTTACGGCATCGCTATGCATCGCTTCTTTCAAAACAAGGCAAGCCGTTATTTGAGATTATGAGTTTATTGGGACATTCCAACTTAGAGACAACGCAGATATATTTGCAACTCTTATTTTAAATTTATTCAAAAGACAGATTAAAAAATCTGTCTTTTTTAGTTAGTTGATTTTATTCTAAAATTGACATATGGTATTTCGTTTTGCTATTATTAGATTTTTATATGAAAAGGAAATAAAAAATAACAATATTAGCATCTATATTAAATCAATTTGCATTTATCTGTATTAATTGGATAATATTAAATTATTAAATTCATTAATTTAAGGGTTAAAAGGTAAGGTAAAATATGGAATACATAAATGTGGCTATAGGTTGTGTAGTTCATAACAATGAGATTCTTTTAAATAAAAGGATTGAGAAAGATATTTTGAACATCCATGAAATGTGGGAGCTTCCAGGAGGCAAAGTTGAAAATGATGAACTACTTGAACAAACTGTTGTACGAGAGATATATGAGGAAACAGGTTGTAAAGTAAGCGTAGAAAATTCATTACCTTTTCATTTTAACATACTTAGAATTATTAATAACAAGAAAGTTAATATTGTTCTTAATTGTTTTATTTGTAGTTTGATAGAATCACCAAATAATTTCAAAAATATTGATGATAAGATAGGTGAACTAAAATGGTTTAAATTTGAAGAAATAGAATTCCTACAAATTATGGCTGGGAGCAGAGAGTTTATTTATTGGATATTAAAAAATTATTGTTCAATAGATCTTAATTTACTAAACAATTCCGAAATTGCTTATATTGTTTTTGAGAACATAGATTACCATAGAAATCATTACAAACAATATCATATAGTAATTCAATTTCTTCCGAATGAATATCATGATAAATTATACTGTTTATCGTTACAATTTGGTCGAATTGGTAAAAAAACCTATACAAACAACGAATATTATAAAGATGAATTTTCATTACATGATTATTTAACAAAAATTTTAAATAGAAGAATCTCGCATGGATATTATGTTGTGAAACACGAGAATTTTCCCTTGAAAGACTGGCTTTTAGAACACCAAGATCATATTAAACCCTCTCAAATTATACAAAAACAAATCGAATTTATTAAATGAAAGAGAAGAAATTCGTAATTATTATTGTTAACAGCATTCCTCCGTACTGTTTCGAACTGAATAACATTCTTTCCTTACCAGATGGCTTTTCATATAGATTTAGGTATCAAAAGAAAAAACAAGGAAATTGGATGCCTGAAATTGATAACCCAAGCGAGCTGAATAATTGTTACGGTTTAATTGTCTTAAGAGATTTTCAGGATACCGGAGATTTTATACCTATAAGGGAAATATTTATTTACAAAATAATAATAATCGGTGACATAGTTTATATAGAGTATATTTTGTGTAAAAAGATTGAGCTCAGTTCGAACTTGATGAGAAGAAGCGAGCAGTTAGAATCTTTCAAATTAAGAATGGAAAAAGATATTAATATTATCAAATATCCTAATACACCCAAAAAAGATTTGAAAAATTTGATATTTTTTGGGAGTGATTATACCTTCGATATTAATGATGAATTTTACAAAGGGAAGGCGGTAGATAAAGATTCTAACAAATGGGGCAATCTTATTGAAACAATCGGAAAATATAAATCTCAAGGCATTCAAATTTACAAGGATACTGATTTTCTAAATATTATTGGAATAGAGGATGAAGAAGGTACTCGTGCTTCTATCATTATAAAAAAGCTAAAAGCATTCTATGAGATAGAAAATAATAAAGTTTATAAAATAGTTTTTTTACAAAGATCATATACAGGTAAAAGCGCATCTGGAGATAGCTCAGTTATAGTTCCAAGAATTGTTACACTTTCAGCTGGGAACCCTGAAATTATTCCAATAATTTCACAAAAGATCATAGCTGGAAAGTATGATTTATTAGAACTAACATTCAAAACAGCCATTTCAACAGCTAGTTTAAAATCTTACATTATCTTAGAGGTTCAAGAACATTCTAACAATTGGAAGAAATCACCTCCAATTATTATACCTGTCAAAGTTAACATTTCTAAAAGACAATTGCTGTATAAAATTATTTCAATTTTTATTTTTATAGTCTTATTTTTGGTATATTCATATTCATACGAGATTATTTTGTTTCTTAATCAACCAAATACTTTAAACGAAATAATAAACCCTCAAGTTGTTAGTTTAAGAAATATTTTACTTCCACTTATGATTATTTTCGGTAGCAATACTTTTGTAAACATTACTCATATTAAGGAATTTATATTTGGGAGAATCAATATATAAATGATTTCACTTGGTTTAAATAAAGGTTTAACATCATATAATAAAAGTTTAAAAGATGGTGGGACTGCATTAATTAGCAATAACGATATAATTTCGGCAATATCGGAGGAGAGAGTTTCTCGAAAAAAAGCAGATGGTGGGTTCTCTAAATCTTTAGAGTATATTTTGAAAAATAATAATATTACAATTGATGACATAGACATTATCGTTTATAGTAGTTGTTGCGAATTTAATCCTCATATTGAACAAAGTGCGTTTCCTTTACAACATAAAAAATTAATAATACCTACAAAATCCCATCACTTTTCTCATGCTTGTAGTGCTTTCCTTTTATCCGATTTTGATGAAGCAATAACAATAGTAATGGATTCAGGAGGAGATGTTTTAGAAAACATGTCTATAGAAAATGATTGGTGGAAATACAAACGAGAGCAAAGTAGTTATTTTTTATGTAATGAAAAAGAAATTAAATTAATTGATAGAGACTTTGGTCATCCATATGAATGTGGAATAGGTGAAATTTTTAGAGCATTTACAAAATTCTTGGGATGGAAAACAAAATATGCCGGCAAATTAATGTCCTTATCAGCATTAACAAGTGATAGCTCCTTTAACAAACAAGACTTATATCATCTGGCATATAATAATAGATTAAGTAGCCACATTATCAACAATCCAATTCATCCAGTTTCGATGATTGCGCAATTCGGTGCTAAGTATGGTTTGGATTTTGGTAGTCCACGGAAAATAGATGAAGAAATAAATGATATTCATATAAATATTGCAAACTATGTACAGACCCAATATGAAAAATTTATTATAAAAAAAATATCTTACCTAATATCGAAATATAAAGTGAAAAATATTTGTATAGCAGGCGGTGTAGGTTTAAACTGCATTGGGAATAGTAGAATTTTACAAAATTCCGGAATAAACAATTTATTTATTCAACCTGCTGCTGGTGACCAAGGTCAATGTATTGGAAATGCTCTATATGGATTATATTATCTTAATAAAAAGTGGAGCAGGTTTTATATGTCTCATGCTTTTTTAGGACCAGATATTAATGTTAATAATCAAAAACTAGAATACATTATTTCCAGGAACAATTATAAATTTAATAAAATAATTTTAAATTCCCCTGAAAAAACCATAGCTTCAATGCTTTATAATAATTTTATTATCGCACACTTTAATGGAAGAAGCGAGTTTGGCCCACGAGCATTAGGAAACAGGAGTATACTAGCCAATCCTCAAGACATATCATTAAAAGTGAAATTAAATAAAATAAAAAAGCGAGAATGGTTCAATCCATTTGCTGCCAGTATCTTAGAGGAACAATATCCAAATTTTTTTTACAATTCTCAATCTCAAAGCCCTTTTATGTTGTTTACGGAAAAAATTAGGAGTAACAAAAAGGAATTAGTACCAGCTATATTACATATAGATAATTCTTCCAGAATCCAGACAGTAAATCGGAATTCTTCAGAAAGATATTATAAAATTATTTACGAATTTTTTAGACTTTCTCAAATACCATTACTTTTAAATACATCATTGAATTCCAGTGATGAACCCATATGCGAGACTATAGAAGATGCTCTAAACACGTTCGACAAGCTTGAAATTGATGGAATAGTTATTGGAGAATACTTCATCTTTCGAAAAGAAAATAAAAAGTTAATTAACTATTTGGGTTCTTATAATATTTTAGATTAATCATTAACAATATACTTCTAATCTACAAAATCGTAGCCAAATCGTAGCTGGAAAAATCAAAAGGCACCTAGAATTTCTTCTAAGTGCCTTATTCTATTTGAGCTGGCGAAGGGACTTGAACCCCCGACCTGCTGATTACAAATCAGCTGCTCTACCAGCTGAGCTACGCCAGCAATTCTAAAACATCTACAAATATAAATTTTGTTATAGCAATTTTCAATGAAGAATTGAGTATACCGGAAATATTTTTAGGTATTGTAGAAATAACATCAGGAAACGTATTTTTCCAGGTATGTTCTCAAGTGCGCAAGAGCCCTGCCGCGGTGTGATATCTTATTCTTTGTTACAAGGTCAAGCTCAGCAAATGTTTTGTGATATCCTTCCGGTACAAAGAGGGGATCATAACCGAAGCCATTTGTTCCTTTAGGTTCATCAATTATATACCCTTCACACTTACCTTCAAATGAAAGCTCATTGATAAACGGGTTATATATTGAAATCACGCATCTGAACCTTGCTCTGCGTTCATCAATATCCAGACCTTCAAGCTCTTTTAAGAGCTTTTCATTGTTTAATTCATCTGTAGAATTATCACCTGAAAACCTTTTTGAATAAACTCCCGGTGCATTTCTAAGGTGTTCAACTTCAAGCCCTGAATCATCCGCAAAAGTAGTAATTTTTGTATGCTCGAAGACCGTTTTAGCTTTTTTTATTGCATTCTCTTCAAATGTTCTGCCGTCTTCTTCAATATCCGGAATATCCGGAAAGTCAGCTAAGCTTAACAACTCCAGGTTAAGTCCATGAAGAGCATTTTTTATTTCTTTTATTTTGCCTTCATTTTTTGAAGCAATTACAAATTGTTTCATAGTCTATTGTGCTAATGATTCTTTATATTGTAATTGATACAGCTTTGAATAAATTCCGCCAAGCTCAAGAAGCTGCTGGTGAGTACCCGATTCTCTTATCTCACCTTTGTGCATTACTATAATCTTATCGCATTTCTGTATGGTTGAAAGGCGGTGCGCAATAATGATTGAAGTTCTGCCTTCCATTAATTTCTCAATAGCATTCTGAATCAGAATTTCCGAATGTGTATCAACACTTGATGTAGCTTCATCCAGAATTAATATCTTCGGTTCATAAACTAAAGCACGGGCAAATGTAATTAATTGCCTTTGTCCCTGTGAAAGCGTCACACCTCTTTCCTTTACGTTCTGCTGATAGCCATTGGGCAGTTTGTCAATAAAATTATCTATGCCAATTATCTCAGCAGCTTTTTTAACCTTTTCCAGCGGAATATTTTCATTGCTCAGGTTAATATTATTTTCAATTGTATCGGAAAATAAAAAAATATCCTGTAAAACTAAACTGATATTTTTCCGCAGGTCTTCTTTTCTGATATCCTTTATATTAATACCATCAAGCAGAATTTCGCCCTTTTGCACATCATAGAACCTGCAAAGCAGGTTGATGATTGTTGTTTTTCCCGCACCTGTAGCGCCTACAAATGCAATCTTTTCTCCCTGTTTGATACTGAATGAAATATTTTTCAGAACATGTTCATCTTTTATATATGCAAAATATACATCTTTAAATTCAATATTACCCTTCACATTTTTAAGTTCAAGGGGTTTTTCGGGGTCAGGGATTATTGTCTTTTGGTCCATTAAGTTAAATATTCTTTCCGATGAAGCCATTGCAGTCTGCATAATATTATACTTTTCGGAAAGATCTCTTATCGGGCGGAAGAACATTTCGGCATATTGAATAAAGGAAATAAGTATTCCCAGTGTCAATGCTCCCTGTACAACTTTCCCGCCGCCGTACCAGATTATCAATGCTACAGAAATTGCACCTATCAATTCCACTATAGGAAAGAATACGGAGTAATAAAGAACCGATTTTTTATTTGCAGCTGTATGGTCATAATTAATCTTTTCAAAATCATCCTTCATCTTGTTTTCCTTGTTGAATATCTTTACAACAAGTATTCCGCTTACATGCTCCTGAAGGAAAGAGTTCATTTTAGCTATAAGAAATCTGACGTCCCTGTATGCTATTCTTACTTTCTTTCTGAATATAACTGTTGCATATGCCAGTGGTATTATAACCGAAAGTGATATTAATGTTAACTGCCAGCTTAACGAGAACATGAAAAATAATATTCCTGCAATAGTGAATATATCTGCAAACACCATGACAATTCCGGATGAAAACATTTCATTCAAAACCTCAATATCATTTGTTAACCTTGTAACCAGCCTTCCTACCGGGTTTCTATCAAAAAAATTCATCGAAAGCTGCTGCAGATGTTTGAATAAATTCATCCGCAGGTCATAGATGGTTTTTTGCCCAATCCATTGAGTCAGATATGTCATCGAATATTGAAGTATCCCCTGGAAAATCAATGTACCAAACAAAATCAAGATTATATTTCTTAACCCTATTTCATCTTTATTAATAATATAATTATCGACGGCTATTTTTGTGAGATAAGGCCGGATTGTTGTGGCAAGTGATACGCCAATTGTAAGTACAATTGCGAGAATCACCAGCCATCTGTAAGGTTTAAGATATTGAAGCAAACGTCTCATGAGGTGAGAGTCGTATGCCTTACCTATAACTTCGTCTTCATTAATATCTTTTTTTTCTTTTTCCTCAGCCATTAGTCCAGTTTCTCCAGTTCCTGCTCCAGTAATTGTTTGAAATATATATCTGCATAGATACCTTCCTGCTGAATGAGAGATGCATGTGTGCCTGTTTCGACAATTCTTCCGTCTTTTAATACTATTATCCTGTCTGAGTTTTTCAAAGTTGAAACCCTGTGACTGATAAGTATTGTAGTTCTGTTCTCCATTACATCCCTTAACCCTGAGAGTATCTCTTCCTCGGTATATGTATCCACAGCAGAGAAAGCATCATCAAGGATTAATATCTTTGGATTAACGGCAATTGCCCGTGCAATTGAAGCTCTTTGTTTTTGTCCGCCCGATAAGTTAATTCCTCTTTCTCCCAAAATAGCCTCAAATCTTTTTGGCAGCAGGTCAATATCCTTGTATAATTGTGATATCTTGGAAGCAGCAATAATTTTTTCTTTATCAAGCTTTTCATTTCCGTAAGAAATATTATTTTCTATTGTATCTGAGAACAGGAATGTTTCCTGCGGAACATATCCTATCGAGCTTCTGAGAACATTCAGCGGGATCTTTTTTATATTTATACCATCAATTAATATTTCGCCGTTAACAGAATCAAATAACCTGGGTATTAAGTTAATTATAGAAGATTTTCCCGAGCCGGTATGCCCGATAATACCGATGGTTTCACCATTCTTAATTTTTAAATTGATATCTTTTAATACAAAAGGAAGGTCTGTGCCGTATTTAAAGCTCACATCTCTGAACTCAATCTCTCCCTTTATTGCAGTAATATTATTGTCAGTGATTTCAGTATCGTTAATTTCAGGCTTTGAATCAAACACATGGCATAATCTCATCATTGAAGCATTAGCACGCTGTGTTAAGTTTACAATCCAGCCAAAAGCAATGATTGGCCATGTAAGCAACCCAAGGTAAATAATAAATGCAGTAAGCTGACCGATAGAAAGCGAGCCGTCAATCACCATGTTTCCGCCAATATATAAAACTATTACAACCGATATACCTGTAAGCAGAAACATCATGGGAAATGAGAATGACTGTACTATTGCCAGGCTCATATTTTTCTCCTGGTAATTTTTCGACTCACGCTCAAAAATCTCATACTCGCTGTTTTCACGGACATATGATTTTACAACTTTAATGCCGGCAAGATTTTCCTGGGCACGGGTTGTGAGGTCAGAGAACTGGCTCTGAACTCTTTCGAACTTGTAATTAATACTTTTACCGACTCTGTAAACTACATATGAAATAAGCGGGATAGGAAGCACTGCGATTAAAGTCAGGTGAACATTCAGCGAAAGCATTAAGCTCAATGCCATGATAAAGTTAATGAATGTTTCGGATGAATACATTATTCCCGGTCCGAGGAAGTTTCTTACTGCAGAAATATCATTGGTTGCAAGTGCCATCACTTCTCCGGTTGGATGAAAATGGAAATACTGCAGGTCCTGCTCACGGATGTGCGTTACAAAATCATTTCGCAGGTCATTTTCAATTTCACGTGATACTACTATTATTGTCTGCCTTGTAAAGTAAAGAAAGACACCGCTAAGTAATGCAAAACCAACTGTTATTAAGGCATATCCGCCAAGTGATGAAAATTCAACATTTGTTTTTATAGAATCTATAGCCCGTGAAATTACAAACGGAATTATATTTGTAAAAACTGCTCCAAATACAATAACAGTGAAACCTAATAAAAGCTTTTTCTTATATACTTTTAGGTAAGGTAAGAGTCGTTTTAGATACGTCATTTAAACAAATTTAAAGTAAACATATAACTTATTCAACGAATAACAGAAATTTAAAATTCCACCGCTGATTACACTGATTACACTGATTACACTGATTACACTGATTACACTGATTACACTGATTACACTGATTACACTGATTACACTGATTACACTGATTACACTGATTAAGCGTTTAACACAAAGGGCACAAAGGAAACAAAGAGCACAAAGGATAATACGAAATGTTAAAAATGCGGGAATTTTAAAAAAAGTCGAACTTGAAATCTAAAATACTTTGTTATTTTATTTTAATGAATTCCTCTTTAGTTAATTCACAATCTTTCAAAATTTTATTTAATAGTCCAACCCCAATAGATTCATTTGAATGAACAGGAACTACGGTTGTTCGTCCATCGGAATGTTTTAACAAATGGTGGCTCCCTTTAATTCTGATAATTTCAAATCCGATTTTTTTAAGAATTACTATTAGATCTTTACCTGAAACATTTGGCAATTTTGTCATACTGTCACGGTTATTCTTTGTACTCCAATAAAGTTCAAATTCTCATGTTCATCGCTATCCTCGATACATAATTGAATAGCTTCTTTCATTCTTTCCATCAGCTCATCCAGAGATTTTGCCTGTGTATGACATCCTTTAAGCTCGGGAACCGAACCAACGTAAAATCCGTCCGAATCTTTTTCTATTAATACACTGAATTCTTTAGTCATAATTTTTTTTATTATTCAAAGTTAATATAATCATGCAAATTATTCAACGAATAACAGAAATTTAAAATTCCACCGAAAAGTTACATTCCGGACCCAATTACTACTAAAATTAATTTGCTTCCTGTTATATATCTTCTCAACTCTCAAACTCCCGTCTCTCAAACTCCCGACTCTTTAACTCCTGACTCTTTAGTGCATTTTTCAATACATATTTTTTTCATCTTTCCAAAATCTAACTATTATCGTTACATCAATATTCATGTTAAGAAACGACGCGAATTACAAATTTACGGTATTGCCAAAGAACGCTTATTTATGCTTATATATTGATATAAGCTCTATCAGTATAATTTAATATAGTGTTAGCTCATTGTCAAGTTTTTGAGTAAAATAGATTAGAGTGTGTAGAGTGCTTAGTGTGTATTGAGTGTTTAGAGTGCTTTTTTGCTTAAAAACCTCACCCCCGGCCCCTCTCCACTTGGAGAGGGGAGCCGTTCCCCCTTTCGAAGGGGGCTAGAAGGATGATTCTAGAATTGACACGGATGAGCTTCAAGTATTACTTTAACTCCCCAACAACAGCGACAATAATTTGCTACCGGATTTTTCCCATAACGATAATGGTTAACGATATAGTGAATTTTTATTTTGATGAAAAATTAGCGTTTCCGGCTCAAAATCGCCATTTTATTCATAGCATCCCGGTGAATTTGACGGAGCTAACTTCTTATACTGCAATAACTTAACCCCTGTTTTCCGGTTCATCATAATAATGCGTACCTAAGTTTGTGCAATGAATAAATTCTTAATGAAAAATATTCAATGTCTCTATAGCCATATGCTTTACGCTTTAATACTTTTATCTTATTATTAAACCCCTC